>JAYTML010000484.1:0-1901 GCA_043728655.1 Chthoniobacter sp.
GCCGCCGCTTTCCAAAGCTGCTCCTCGTGCAGGGTGCCGAGGCGCAGATGGCCGCGCTCGCGGAGTGCGATTTCCTGATGCACGGCTCGGGGCCGTCGCTCGTCGCGGAGAAAGACGTGGCGCGCTGGCGCGCGGAAACGGGCAAGCCGTACGGCATTGGTGGCATCACGTTTTCCTCCGCGCAGCCCGCGACGCTCGATCTGCTAAGTGGCGCGCAGTTCGCCTTCTTTCGCGATTCCGTCTCGCTTGGGTTCGCGAAAGAGCACGGTGTGAAAAGTCCCGTGATGGAGTTCGGCCCGGACGGCGCATTCGCCGTGGATCTGCGGAATGACGCGGCGGCGACTGCTTTCCTGGCGGCGCACGGGCTGGAGGAGGGAAAATTCCTGTGCTGCATCCCGCGCCTGCGGAATACGCCGTACTGGACGATCCCGAGCAAGAAGCGGGCGTTTGACCCCGTCAGGCACGCGCGCAATGAGGCGATGAAGGAGCACGACCACGCGCCGCTGCGCGAGGCGATCATCGCGGTGACACGGCAGACGCCGATGAAAGTGCTCGTCTGCCCCGAGGACGAGACGCAGATGGCCGTCGGCAAGGAGATGCTGGTGGACAAGCTGCCCGACGATGTGCGCGCAAAGGTGGTGTGGCGGGAAAACTACTGGCTGACCGACGAGGCCGTGAGCACCTACGTGCGGAGCGCCGGGCTTTTTGGCAATGAGATGCACAGCCCGATCATGTGCGTGGGCAATGGCGTGCCGGCGATCGTCTGCCGCTGGGCGGAGCAGACGAGCAAGGGCACGATGTGGCGCGACATCGGGCTCGGCGACTGGCTTTTCGACATGGACAAGGACGACGATCTGCCGCGCGTCGCCCCGGCTGTGCTGGCGCTCGCGCAAGACCCAGCGGCGGCGAAGGCGAAGGCTGCCAAGGCGCGGGACTTTGTGCGCGAGCGGCAGGCGCAGATGATGGCTGCGGTCGCAAAAGGGATGGCCGCACCGTGACTGCGGCTTTCATCCCAGGCCGCGCGCCGAGCGGGTTAGATGAAAAGCCCCGGCTGGTTCACGGCGGGTTCGCGTCCGGCTTGGAAGGCGGCGGTGGCGGCGCGCAATTGCTCGCGGGTGAACTGCTTTCTGATCCGCGCGATCTCCGCGGCGGCGAGCACGTCGCACCGCTCATTGCCGGCGTGGCCGGCGTGGCCCTTTAGCCAGCGCCAGTGGATGCGATGGCGCGCGGCGGCGGTGTCGAGCGCGCGCCAGAGGTCTTCGTTTTTCACCGGCTGCTTCGCCGTGGTCAGCCAGCCGCGCGCTTTCCAGGACTTGATCCATTTGGTGATGCCGTCGCGCAGGTAGGTGGAATCGGTGAAGAGATCGACTTCGCACGGCGCGGTGAGCGCTTCGAGCGCGGCGATGGAGGCGCGCAGCTCCATGCGGTTGTTCGTCGTCGCCGCCTCGCCGCCGCTCACTTCCTTGGTGCGCCCGTCGCACTCCAGCACAGCCGCCCAGCCGCCTGGGCCGGGGTTTCCCTCGCATCCGCCGTCGGTGTGGATGGTGACCTTTTTCAAAGCAGTTTCATTCCGTTAATTTGGTCAAATCCCGTTAATTCCGTCTTAAAAACAAAAACGGAATTAACGGAATTTTGCCAAATTAACGGAAGAGAGATGGGTGCAGGGCGCGATCCTCTGATGGTGTTCACCCGATTCGCACCGCGCGGGTTTTGTCGAGTTTGAGCACGTCGCCGGGCTGCAATGCGGGCGCGGCCTTCGGGTCGGTGACCTTTTCCTCGCCGAGCTTCACGCTGCCCTGCTCGACGAGCCGCCGGGCGTCGCCGCGCGATTTGGTGATCTGAAAGCACTGCGCGTAACCCGCGACCACCACGGAGACGATGTCGCCCGCAATCCCTGACAG
>JAYTML010000485.1:0-3531 GCA_043728655.1 Chthoniobacter sp.
CCCAGCGAGTAAATGTCGCTCCGCAGATCCTCCGGCTTCCCGTCCAGCTTCTCCGGCGCCACGTAGGCCGGCGTCCCCCACACCTCCCCCATCACCGTCCCCGCGTGCTCCATCAGCACCGCCAGTCCGAAGTCCACGATCTTCGCCGTGTGTGCATTCGCGAAAAGGATGTTCCCCGGCTTCACATCCCGGTGGATCAGCCCCCGCTGCAGCGCCGCATTCAGCCCCTGCGCGATCTGGATCCCCGTCGTCAGCACCTGCACCTCCGGCACCCGCTCCTCCTGCGCCAGCAGATCGTCCAGCGACCCTTTGTCCACCAGCTCCATCGCGATATACACCAGCCCGTGATCCACCCCCGTGCTGTACACCTTCACCACATGCGGGTGATTGATCGACGCCGTGATCGCCGCCTCCTTCGCAAACTGCGCGATGAATTCCGGGTTCGTACTCTGCTCCTGCTGCAAAAGCTTCAGCGCCACCTGCCGGCCCAGATTCTGGTCCAGCGCCCGGTACACCGTCCCCATCCCCCCCGACCCGAGCTGCTCCTGCAGCTCGAAATGGTCGAACTTCCGCCGCACCCGCATCGCCTCCCCGCACGTCGGGCAGTGCATCAGCGCGAAAGGCTCCTCCCCCGCCACATCGATCAGCGCCCCGCACGCGGGGCATTCCTGGATGAGATTGTCTGGGGTTTGGGCCATGAAAGCGCGCACGGTATCAGCGGGCAAAACCTCCCGCAAGTCATGCCCCGCCCGATCATCGCAAAAAGTGTTTTCCATCCCGCAAAGACACCGCTGCGGGCGGATTTATTAGAATGGATGTCTCGACGGCTGTCAGTCGGCGATCTGCCTGATTTCCGTCGCTTCGGTGTCAAACGACTGCCAGATTTCTCAACGCGCACTCGCGCCCGCCAGATGCCGAAGCGATTCGATCCCACGACCTACAATCCAGCGTCGAACCCCTCCCTTCCGAGGACCAATTCCGTCATTCGGTTCGGGATCGCGTTTGTCCTGGTCGGATTCGTTTTGATGGCAGCCGCACTTTGGCTGCCCAGACCATTCCGGTTGTCCGCTCCCGAGATCGCCTACGGTCCAGACCACGTCACCGTTTCCTCCGCCGCATCCAACACCACAAATGACCGCATTGCCGCGCTGATCCGTGTGCGGATTTTCAGCGCATTGAGACCATCCAAGGTCAATCCCCAAGTGTTTCAGGAAATGGATCGCCGGGATGTATCCGTGACAGTCGGGCCAAATTCGACGGAAAAAGTGGCGGTTATTTTCCCGTTAAAGGCCGGAACTTTCCCGAACCACGCCGAACTCGAAGTGCTCAGCCGCCGCTGAAATCCGGATCGCCGTCCAGCAGCGTCCCGTTGCCTCCCTCATCAGCGCCCACTTTCCGCTAATGAAATCCGCCGTTCGCCGGTTAGAGTAGCGCCCGACCGATGCGCCTGTTTGCCGCCCTTCTCACCCTCCCGCTTTTCGCGCTCGCCCCCCTGCGCGCCGTCACTCCCGAGGAGGCCGAGTTCTTTGAGAAAAAGGTCCGGCCCGTCCTCGCCGAGCAGTGCTACAAATGCCACGGTGCGGAGAAGCAGAAAGCCGCGCTCCGCGTGGATTCGCGGGCGGCGATCCTGAAGGGCACGGAGGACGGCCCCGTCATCGTCGAGGGCAAGCCCGAGCAGAGTTCCTTCATCAAAAGCATCCGCCACGAGGGCGACTCCAAGATGCCGGAGAAAGCCGACAAGCTGGCCGACACGCAGATCGCCGACCTCACGGCATGGGTCCGCATGGGCATGCCGTGGCCGGAAGGTGGCGCACCGGAAAAGCTCAGCGTGCAGCAGGCTGCGGCCGCTACTCACTGGTCGTGGCAGCCGCTCAAAGTCGCGGCCGTGATCCCCGGCGTCGCCAGCCCCATCGACGCCTCCATCCGCGCCCAGCTCGCGGCCAAAGGCATCCAGCCCTCCCCGCCCGCCCCGAAGCGCACGCTCATCCGGCGCGCGACCTACGACCTCACCGGCCTGCCGCCGACCGCCGCGGAGGTCGAGGCGTTTGAAAAGGACGCCGCGCCCGACGCCTTTGCCAAAGTCGTGGACCGCCTGCTCGCCTCGCCCCGCTACGGCGAACGCTGGGGCCGCCACTGGCTCGACGTGGCGCGCTACGCCGACACCAAGGGCTACCTCGCCGGCAACGAGTCGCGCAATTTCCCCTACAGCTACACCTACCGCGACTGGGTCATCTCCGCGCTGAATGCCGACCTGCCGTACGACCAGTTCATCATCCAGCAGATCGCCGGGGACCAGATCGCCACGGCGGAAAACCCCGTCCCAAACGCCGCGCTCGGCTTTCTCACCCTCGGACGCCGCTTCCTCAACAACCAGGCCGACATCATCGACGACCGCATCGACGTCGTCAGCCGCGGCCTCATGGGCCTCACCGTCGCCTGCGCGCGGTGCCACGACCACAAGTTCGACCCCATCTCGCAGGCGGACTACTACGCGCTCTACGGCGTCTTCGCGTCGAGCAAGGAACCCGAGACCAAAGACCTGCCGCTGCTCCCGGCCACCCGCGATCCGAAGATCGAGGCCGACTACCAGAAGCAGCTCGCCGAGCGCCAGGCCGCGCTCGCCGAATTCCACGAGGGCAAGCGCCAGCTCATCGCGCTCCGCACCCTGCCCACTCTCGGCGTTTTCGCAGTCGTCCCGCCGGACTCCGTGCGCCGCGTGCTCGACCGCGCTGGCAAGGACGAGGAACGCAAATTCATCAACAAGATCGAGGACCTCAACGCCGGCCCGCTCTCCCCGCCGCGCGCGATGGCGCTGGTCGAGGGCAATGTCGTCAAACCCCGCATCTTCAAACGCGGCAATCCCGGCAACCCCGGCGACGAGGTGCCGCGCCGCTTTCTCAGCGTCCTGAGCGGCGGGAAACCGGAGCCTTTCAAAAACGGCAGCGGCCGCCTCGAACTCGCCCGCGCCATCGCCAGCAAGGACAACCCGCTGACCGCGCGCGTCATGGTGAACCGCGTCTGGGCGGGGCACTTTGGCAAAGGCCTCGTCCGCACGCCCGGCGACTTCGGCACCAAAGGCGAAGCGCCCACCAACGCCGGACTGCTCGACTGGCTCGCCGCCAAATTCATCGCCGACGGCTGGTCGCTCAAAAAGCTCCACCGCACCATCCTGCTCAGCGCCACATGGCAGCAGGCCAGCGACGAGCGCCCCGACGCGATGAAGGCCGATCCCGAGAACCGCCTCGTCTGGCGCATGAACCGCCGCCGCCTCGACTTCGAGTCCATGCGCGACTCCCTCCTCGCGTGCAGCAGCCAGCTCGACACCGCCATGGGCGGGCTCGGCCAGGACATCGCCGCCACCCGCCGCCGCACCGTCTATGCCCTCGTGGACCGCCAGAATCTCCCCGGCGTCTTCCGCACCTTCGACTTCGCCAGCCCCGACACGACAAACCCGCAGCGCTTCGTCACCACCGTCCCGCAGCAGGCGCTCTTCATGATGAACAGCCCCTTCGTCATCGACCGCGCCCGCGC
>JAYTML010000486.1:0-2704 GCA_043728655.1 Chthoniobacter sp.
GCCAGCGTCAATTTCGCCGGTGAAAACTACGGGCGCCGGAGGACTGTCGCGCTGCAAAGGCGCGGGTCGGTCTCGGGATGGTCGAGCGTGTAGTGGAGGCCGCGGCTTTCCTTGCGCAGCAGCGCGCAATCGACAATGAGCGCGGCGACGGTGGCGAGGTTGCGCAGCTCGAGGAGGTCGGTGGTGAGCTTGTAGCCCCAGTAAAACTCGGCGATCTCGCGCTCCAGATTTCGCAGCCGGGCGGCGGCGCGCTGGAGGCGCTTGTCGGTGCGCACGATGCCCACGTAGTCCCACATGAGGCGGCGGATTTCGTCCCAGTTGTGGTAGATGACCACGAGTTCGTCCACGTCCACGGCGTCGCCGCTGGTCCACGCGGGGAGCTGGAGCGCGTCGAATGCGGTGTCGCCCGCGGATGGCGGCGCGCTGACGATCGACTCGCAGCAGCGGTGGGCGAGGACGCAGGCTTCGAGAAGCGAATTGCTCGCGAGGCGGTTCGCGCCGTGCAGGCCGGTGCAGGCGACTTCGCCGATGGCGAAAAGGCCGCGCAGCGACGACGCGCCGTCTTCATCCGTCTGCACGCCGCCGCACTGGTAATGCGCGGCGGGCACGACCGGGATCGGCTGCGTGGTGATGTCGATGCCGAGGCCGAGGCACGTCTCGTAGATGTTTGGAAAGCGGTCGCGCACGAAGTCCGCGGGCTGGTGCGTGATGTCGAGATACACGCAGCGCGCGCCGGTGCGCTTCATCTCGGCGTCGATGGCGCGGGCGACGATGTCGCGCGGCGCGAGTTCCTTTCGCGCGTCGTACTTCGCCATGAACTCGCGGCCCTTGGCGTCGATGAGCCGCGCGCCCTCGCCGCGCACGGCCTCGGAGATGAGGAAGCTGCGCGCCTCGGGATGAAAGAGGCACGTCGGGTGAAACTGGATGAACTCCATGTTCGCGATCTTCGCGCCCGCGCGCCAGGCCATGGCCACGCCGTCGCCGGTCGCGATGCTGGGGTTCGTCGTATAAAGATAGACCTTCCCGCAGCCGCCGGTGGCGAGGATGACGCGGTCGCTGCGGAGCGTGGCGACTTCGCCGCTCGCTTCATTGAGCACGTAGGCGCCGAGGCAGCGGTCGTCGCTGGCGTGCCCGAGCTTGCCGAGCGTGATGAGGTCCACGGCGATGTGGTTTTCAAAAACCGTGACGCTCGGCGCGCGCTCGATGGCGGCGAGCAGCGCGCGCTCGATCTCGCGCCCCGTGAGGTCGCGGGCGTGGAGGATGCGGCGCTTGCTGTGGCCGCCCTCGCGGGCGAGGTCCAGCTCGTGCGAGCCGTCGGGCAGCTCGCGCTCGTCGAACGCCACGCCGAAGTCGATCAGCTCGCGGATGCGCGCGGGTCCGTCGGTGACGATGCGGCGGACGACCGCCTCGTCGCACAGCCCCGCGCCGGCATCGAGCGTGTCCGCCACATGCAGCTCGAATGAATCCTCCGTGCTCGTGACGCTCGCGATCCCGCCCTGCGCCCAGGCCGTGCTCGACTCCGCGCGCGCGCGTTTCGTGACAATGGCGACGCTGCCGTGCTCCGCCGCTTTCAGCGCGAAACTGAGCCCGGCGATGCCGGAGCCGATGATGATGAAATCGAAGCGGGTCATGGGAGTGCAGCACGAAGACGCAAACCGAACAAAAGGAACACTCCAAAGCGTGTCATCCTGAGCGGAGTTCCCGGCGGGCGGAGGCCGGCGGGAACGCAGTCGAAGGACCCCGGCGGTTCGATCACGCCCGGCCCGGCTTCGGACTGCCGGGGTCCCTCGACTTCGCTGCGCTGCGCTCGGGGTGACAGGCGTTTCATTTCAGCCACAGGTTATCGATGAGGCGCGTGGTGCCGAAGAAAACCGCGAGCGCCATGACGGTGTTGCGCCTCATTTCACGGACGGGGCGGAGCGTGTCGGCGTCGGCGATTTCCGCGTAGTCGAGGCGGGCGAGCGGGGTGGCGGAGATCGTCTTCAAGATCAAGCGGCGGAGTTTCGCGGCGCTGGTTTCGCCGGCTTTGAAGGCGGCGGCGGCGGCGAGCAGCGCGCGGCGGAGCACGGTGGCCTGGGTGCGCTCGTCGGCGGTGAGGTAGCGGTTGCGGGAGCTGAGCGCGAGGCCGTCGGGTTCGCGCACGGTTTCGAGCGGGACGATGCGCACGGGCACATTCAGATCGCGCACCATGCGGCGGATGACGGCGCACTGCTGGAAATCCTTCAGCCCGAAAACTGCGCTGTCCGGCTGGATGATCTGGAAGAGCTTCATCACCACCGTGCAGACGCCGCGGAAATGCCCCGGCCGCGATGCCCCGCACAGCAGCGCGGAAACCTCCGACTCATCCACGAACGCCGAGAAACCCGCCGGATACATCGCGGCCGCCGTCGGGTGAAAGATCACGTCCGCGCCGTGCGCCGCGCACAGCTTCCGGTCGGCGGCGAAAGGGCGAGGATAGCGGGGAAAATCCTCCTTTGGCCCGAACTGCGTCGGATTCACAAATATGCTCACGACGACCAACCCGTCCCGCCCGGCGAGCGAGCGCGCCCTTTCGATCAACGCCGCGTGCCCCCGGTGGAGCGCGCCCATCGTAGGCACCAGCACGACCGGCCCGCGCGCCGCCCGGCAGAGGCGCGATGCAGTGGAAAGGGAGCGGGTGGTTTTCAAAATCGGGAAGCGGAAGCCTGCGCGATAGCCGCCCGGC
>JAYTML010000487.1:0-3919 GCA_043728655.1 Chthoniobacter sp.
TCGGCGGTGCGGGCGGCGTCGAGGAGGTGAAAGCGGGGATCGCCGCTGCGGGCGAGGGCGAGGTAGCCGGCGCGGACGGCGTCGAAGAAGGCGGCGGGCTGGTTTTCCATGCGGTCGGGCGCTCCGGCGCGTGCGGCGAGGCGTGCGCGTGCGGCGGCGGGATCGAGGTCGAGGATGAAGGTGAGCGCGGGGAGGCAGTCGCCGACGGCGAAGCGATTGATAGCGTGGACCTGGGCGGGATCGAGGCGGCGGGCGACGCCCTGATAGACGGTGGTGCTGTCGAGGAAGCGGTCGGCGAGGACGATGGTGCCGGCGGCGAGGGCCGGGAGGATCTGCTCGCGGACGAGCTGGGCGCGGCTGGCGGTGAAAAGGAGCAGCTCGGTCTCGGCGCACATGGCGTGGCCGGCTTTGGAAAACTGGAGGAGTTCGCGGAGCTGCTCGCCGATCTCGGTGCCGCCTGGCTCGCGGGTCAGGCGGACGCTTTTGCCCAAGCCGCCGAGGCGCGCGGCGAGCCGCTGGATCTGGGTGGATTTGCCGCAGCCCTCGCTGCCTTCAAAGCTGATGAATAGGCCGCGCGGCATGGTGGGCGCGGAGTTTTAGAAACGGGCGGAGTGGTGTCGAGTGCTGAGTGGGGGGAGCGTCGCGCGGGGAGGCTCTGACACCTGAGGCCTGCTCTCCGGCGCCTACTTCACGATGACCTTTGGCCCGGCATCGTCGCGGGCGGGAGGCGGGGCATCGAGGGCTGGATTGGCGGCGCTGACGACGCGCTGACCGGTCCGGCGGGCTTGCTGGACGAAGTGGTTGTTGTCGCCGAACTGCGCCCACGGGCCATTCGGGACATCGCGGTAATCGATGAATTTCCAGTCGCAGACATCGGTGCTGCTCATGCCGAGGTAGTCGCGCACGGCTGGGGAGACATCGAGGCCGGCACCCTGGTTCAGGTTGGGCTTTGGTTTTTCGGGACCAAAGACGTACTGCCAGTGGTCGGTGCGGAAGGGACCGCAGTCGCCCCACTGGGCGTAGCAGATCTTGCCGGTCTCGCTGTTGCGGACGGCGACCCAGCGGTCGCGGCAGACGGATTTTCCCTCCTCGACAAAGGCATCCTTGAACCACGGGATGTGTTCCCTGGCCTCCTGCTTGGTGGTGCCGCGGGTCACGTCGTTGAAGGGGAGGGCGATGTAAAAGGGGTTCTGGCGCGGAATGAAATTGGCGGGAATATAGCCGCGGCGCGCGCCGGGGTTGGGGTTGTCGTAGCCGCCGTAGCTGGTCTGCCAGTTGAGATCCCAGGAGCTGCTGACGTTGTGGACGGGGTTGTTGCCGCCCGCCGGTTCGCCGATCCAAAAGGTGGTGGTGACGATCCTGGTTTTCCACGGGTACTTTCCGGAGACGCCGAGGGTGCGAGAGGTGGTGGGGATGACAACCTGCGGCTCCATCTTGAGGATGGCGCTTTCGCGGAGCTTCATGGCGTATTTTGCGAAATCGGAGCTGCTGACGTAAGGCGACGACTGCGCGGCAGAGGAAGCGGCGCAAAGGAGCAGGGCGGAAATGGGGGTGAGAATTCCTGCAAGGAGCGCTTTCATGGTGAGGAATGGGGACTGTTTTTTTAGGCGATGGCCGGGGGACGGTAAAGGGAAAGTTTTCCTCGGAGTGTCGTGTTTTGGTCGCTGGAAGCCCGGATTTTACAGAGAAACGCCAGAGAAGCGCCGCTGCAGGAGGGTAAGCGCAGTGATTAGGCCAATCGGCGGCGGGCGGCATCGGCGACGCGACTCCCGCGATGCCACCCGGCTAGTGCCGGGTCTCGCGCGCGGCGCCCGGAGGTCTCTCGGCGGCGATGTCGCCTTCGCCGAGGCGGCGCATGTACATTTCCAGCGCGAGGCCGTAGCACTGCTGCGCGAGCACCGGGTTGTAGCGCGGGCCTTCGTCGCGGATGAAAGCGTGCGCGCCATTGACCTCGTGCCATTGGAAAAATGTGCCCGCGGCTTCCATTGCGGCGTGGATTTTCAACCGGCCCTCGAGCGGCACATGCGGATCCTGCCGGCCCCAGATCATGAGCATCTCGCCGCCGATCTCGGGGATGCGGTCGAGCGTGTCGTCATTCATCCCGGCGCCGAGGCCGCGCTTGTGGATGTCGGTGGCGTAAAAGCATGTCGTCGCCAGCACGCCGGGATCCATCGCCGCGCGGAATGCGAGGTGGCCGCCGATGCAGATGCCCATGACGCCGAGCCGGCCGGTCGATGCCGGATGCGTGCGCAGAAAATCGAGGGCGGCGCGCGCGTCGGCATCGTAGGCGTCGAGAGGCTTGGCGGTCTTCAGCGCATTGCCGCGATCCGCGCCCGCGCTGTCGTAGGCGAGCACTGTGCCGGCGGGTTCGTATTCATGGTAGATCTCCGGCGCGGCGACGATGAAGCCGTGGCCCGCGAGCATCGCCGCCGTCCGGCGGATCGGGCCGGTGACTTGGAAAATCTCGGAGTAGAGCAGGATGCCGGGGTAGCGGCCTTCCGCGACGGGGCGGAAGACGTGCGTGCGCATCGGGCCGCTGGGTGTGGGAAGATCGGCGGATTCGTGGTCGGTGACAGTCATGGCGGGAGGCGGAATTCCAATGAGTCCGCGGCGGTCAGAAAATGACGGGGCGCTTCGGCCTGCCGGCGGAGTCGGGCGTGACGACGCGGAGCAAAATGAAGACGAGCACCGCACCGAGCGGAATCATGGCGGGAAGCCAGACGAGCCACTGGCTGAAGATGAGCATTGAGACCATGGCATAGGCCACCAGCGAGACCAGGCCGATGAGGGGCGCCCACCATTTTTTCAGCCGCGGCACGCGGTAGCTGATGAGCATGAAGGCGGCGATGATCACCGCCTCCGCCCACATCGGCGCGCGCCGGATGAAGGACTGATTCTGGATCGTGGCGACGGCGGCGGCGAAAAGCTGGCCCGGCGATCCTTTGCGGCGCGCCGCGAAAGGCACGGAGCGCGCCGCCGCGTCGGTGCGGGAGAGGAGGACGATGCTTCCTTTCACCTTCCCGAGCGGCAGCGAGGTGGCGCGGCCCGCGGCGGTCTGCTCGCTGGCGAGGATGAGATCGTCGAAACTGAAATCCCCGCGCGGCGAGCCAAAGTCCACGCGCATGCGGCCGGCGGCGTCGATGGGAATGCGCACGTTTTTTCCCAGCATGATGTGCGAGCCGAGTTCCACCGCCACGTCGTCCGGCGTGAGCTGCTTCCAGAGCATCACGGCCTGCAGGGCAAAGGCGGGGACGACCTGGCCGCGGTAGCGCAGCACGAGCGGGACGGAATTGTAGCGCTCATAGACGGGCGGGAGATTGATGAAACCGATGGTCGCCGAATGGCGGAAATTCTCCGTCGGCTGGTGCTCGATGAGCGTGAACTCGGGGATGGCGCCCGCGGCGCCCTTGACGTTGCGCAGCGTCGGGACTTCCTGCAGCGGCGGGATGACGGTCGGGTCCTCGGGAAAACCCAGTTCGGAGCCGAGCAGCGTTTTTGGCGCGGTGAGGATCTGATCGCGCAGCATTTTCTCGTAGCCCGGCAGCCGCCGGATCTGCTCGTCGGGCAGGCCGAAGCGCCGCCAGTCGAGGATCTCGTCGATCGCCACCACCTCTGGCTGGAGCGGCAGGGTGGCTTGGAAAAAGATCGCGAATTCCACCGGCGTCCACGGCCAGGGCCGGGAGGCGAGGCTGCTGTCGTCGATGGCTACGAGCGTCACCGGTGCGGGCGGCGCGCCGCGGCGGCTGTTCATCGCGAGGAAGTCCGCAAAGGCATTGTCCCACGCCGCGAGCGGCTCCTGCCGGGACCCGTGCATGAGGGCGAGGCCGGCGAGAAGCACGACGAACATGAACTGTGCTCCGGTGCGAAACATGGCGCGCAATGAGCGGGATTTTGCCCGCGACTCCAAGCACAAAAACCC
>JAYTML010000488.1:0-2296 GCA_043728655.1 Chthoniobacter sp.
AGCACCGCCTTGGCCGCGGCGAGCGCGAGCGGGTGGCGGACAAAGGTGCCCGCGAAAAACGTGACGCCTGCCTCGGGGAACGAGTCGTCGCCGTAATTCCACGCACCGCCATCGAGCGCGTCCATGAAGCGCGCCGCGCCTGCGACGATGCCGATCGGCAGTCCGCCGCCGACGACCTTGCCATACGTGGCGATGTCCGCCTTCACACCGAACCACGCCTGCGCGCCGCCCGGATGGATGCGGAAGCCGGTGACGACCTCATCGAAGACGAGCGCGATGCCCGCCTCGGCGGTGATGCGCCGGAGCTCGTGGAGAAACTCGCGCGGCTGGAGTTCCGGCCGGCGGCTTTGGACCGGCTCGACGAGCACCGCGGCGATCTCATGCGCGTGGGCGCGGAGGACGGCGAGCGCCTCGTCGGATCCGTATTCCACGACCAGCACATTTTCGATCGCGCCCGGTTCGATGCCCGGTGCGATCGGCAGCGCGGAATGATCCGGGCCGGGCCGCACGAGCACCTCGTCAAAAATGCCGTGATACGCCCCTGCAAACATCACGATCTTGCTGCGCCCGGTGACCGTGCGCGAAACGCGGATCGCCGCAGTCACCGCCTCGGAGCCGGTGTTGCAGAAAGCCACGCGCTCCAGCCCCGTGAAGTCGCGCATCAGCGCCGCGACCTGCCCGGCGAGCGGCGAGGTCGGACCGATCTCGATGCCGCTGTGGAGGCGCTCCGAAACCGCATCGATGACGAACGGCGGACGATGGCCGAGCAGGTTCTGGCCAAAGCCGAGAGTCACATCCACGTATTCGTGGCCATCGGCATCCCAGAGTTTCGACCCGAGCGAACGCTCCACGACGAGCGGGTAGATCATCTCCTTCCACGCGCGCTTGAAACCGGCGACCGCCCGCGGATCGGCCAGGAACGGGCGATTGGCGCCTGTCAGGCGCTTCGACTCCGCGGTGCGCTGATTATAGCGGGCGATCAGCGCATCGAGGTGCCGCTGCTGCTCCGGGGTGAACTCCGGCGCGGCAGCCGTGTCGATGCGCCGGAACGGGCCGTGCGCCTTTGTCAGCGGCGATGGCGGAAGCGATGTCGCAGGCCTTTTCGCGGAAATCTCCGGGTGCAACGGCCCGGCTTCGCTCGGAATCCGTTCATCGAGCCACGCGGCCAGGTCGCGCGGCGTGGGCACGTCCTCCAGCAGACGGCGGAAGGTGATCGGCACGCGGAATCGCTTTTGCAGCGCGAGGCTCGCCTGCGTCAGGAAGAGCGAATCGAAGCCGAGTTCCGTGAAGGACACCGACGAATCGACGCCCCGGAAATCAATGCCAGAGCACTTCTGCAGCTCCTCGATGACTTCGGCGAGAAGCCGCTCGCTCCGGCTCCGGGGAGAGCCTGCTTCCCCGGAAGGCAAAGTTTCAATCGCGGTCGCGGTCGCAGCAAACTCGCTCGTCCTCACGCCGGCGGAAGTCTCCGTCAGCACGGCTCCCCGGGGCTCCGCCCAATACCGCTGGCGCTCGAAGGGATACGTCGGCAGCGAGACACGCCGCGGCGCCGCGCCCGTATGCGCGGCCATCCAGTCGATGCTCACACCCGCGAGCCAGAGCCTGCCGAGCGCGTTGTCGATCGCTTCGCGTTCGCCGGCCGGGTCGGGAAGCGTGGCGATGGCGTCGTGATGCTCCGCGCGGCCCGGGTGCTGGCGCGTGAGCGTGGCGAGAGTCTGGCCGGGGCCGCACTCGAGCAGCGCGCGAGGCGAGGCGTCGAGCAGCCGGGCGACGCTGGCGGCAAAGCGCACCGACTCGCGGACATGCGCCGCCCAGTAGGCCGGGTCGGTCGCCTGCGCGTCGGTGATCCAGTCGGCGGTGACGTTTGAGACAAAGGGAATCCGCGGTGCATGCAGCGCGACGCCGCGCACGACATCGGTGAAGGGGGCGATGACGCCGTCCATCATCGCGGAGTGGAATGCGTGCGAGGTCTCCAGCCGGCGCGCCGCCACGCCGCGCTCGCGCAGCAGCGTTTCGAGATTCCCGATGGCCTCGAACGGGCCGGACGCCACGCAGAGGTTGGGGGAATTGATGGCCGCGATGGAAAGCTGCCCGTCGAGCAGATGCGTGAGTTCACTCTCCGGCAGGCGCACCGCGAGCATCGCTCCCGGCGGCTGGGCCTGCACCAGCGCGGCCCGGCGGGCCACGAGCTTGAGCGCGTCTTCCAGCGAAAAGACACCCGCGAGACAGGCGGCGACGTATTCCCCGACGCTGTGCCCGATCATCGCGGCCGGCTGGATGCCCCGCGCCATCCAGA
>JAYTML010000489.1:0-3219 GCA_043728655.1 Chthoniobacter sp.
GATCCGCCGTACGGTCTCGCGGGTGGCAACAAGTCACCGATCAAGGAGCTGGAGTTCAGCGGGGTCTTCCGCCTGTCCGGCGGGAAGGTGACGCTCCTCACGGATGAGCTGACGTATCCGAACGGCATTGCGCTTTCCCCCGATGAAAAGACGCTCTACGTGAACGTGAGCGATCCGAAGAAGCCCTACATCCACGCCTACGATCTGGCGGCGGACGGCATCGCGAAGAACCACCGCATCTTCTTCGACATGACCCCGCTGCTCAGTACCGGCCCCGGCCTGCCTGACGGGCTGAAGGTGGATCGCGCCGGGAATCTCTGGACGACGGGCCCGAACGGCGTGCTCATCATCTCGCCCGCGGGCAAGCACCTCGGAACGATCCAGACGGGGCAGCCCACGGGGAACTGTGCGTGGGGCGGAGACGGCAGCACGCTCTACATCACGTCGAACATGTTCCTCGTCCGCGTGAAGACGCAGACGAAGGGCGCGGGCTGGTAGGGGCGGGGCGGGGGAATCTTAATCTTAATCTTAATCCTAATCTTAATCTCTTCAGCCGTGGGCTGGGGGAGGGGACGATTGGGATTAAGATTAGGATTAAGAGGAGGACCGGGCGGGACGCTGCGCTTGCATCCACCGCCGTGCGCCGCCACGTTTCGCGGCCGTGAGCGAAGAACCCGCATCGATTTTCAAACTCCCGCCGGCCACGCGCTCGGCGGTCATTCTCGTCGTCTTTTTCTTTGGCTGGTTTGCGCTCAGCACGCTGTGGGTGCTGAACGACGCGCGGCGCATCAAGCGCGAGAAGGAGCAGACGCGCGCGCTGAACAGCCAGTCCGCAAGCGGGGAGATGGTATGGGTTCCGGCGGGGAGATTCACGATGGGCGCGAGCGACGGCACGCCGGACGAGCTGCCGCTGCACGATGTGAAGGTGCGCGGCTTTTTCATGGATAAAACGGAGGTCACTAACGCGCAGTTCGCGAGATTCGTGGAGGCGGTGGGTTACGTCACCTACGCCGAGCGGCCGCCCGGGGCGGGAGCGCCGGTGGAGCGGGCGGTGGCCGGGGCGATGGTTTTCCGGCCCACCGTGGGCTGGCGCTATGTGCAGGGCGCGAACTGGCGGCATCCGGAGGGGCCGGAGTCGGATATCGCGGGGCGCGAGGAGAGCCCGGTGGTGCAGGTCTGCTGGGAGGACGCGGCGGCGTATGCGCGCTGGGCGGGGAAGCGGCTGCCGACCGAGGCTGAGTGGGAATTCGCGGCGCGTGGCGGCATCATGCACTCGGCCTATGTCTGGGGCACGGAACTCCAGCCCGGCGGGCGCTGGCAGGCGAATATCGCGCAGGCCCGGGAGCAACTGGGGAAGGGTGGGGCGGATGAAACGGTGGGGCCGCTGCCGGCGGGCGCTTTTCCGGCGAACAATTACGGCTTCGTGGACATGGCCGGCAATGTCTCGGAGTGGTGCGCGGACTGGTTCGGCGCGGAATTTTACAAAAAGACCACGCGGGACAACCCGGTGGGACCGGGAACCGGCGATGATGCCGACGAGCCGGGCGTGCCGAAGCGTGTGGTGCGCGGCGGCTCCTTCCTCAGCAGCGCGACCAATGGCGCGGCCTACCGGCCCGGTGCGCGACAGAAGGCGGCGCCGACTTACGCGGCGTCCGACCTGGGTTTTCGCTGCGCGCGGAGCAAGCCGTGAGGGCGCGGGGGGAATTTTCCTGAAACCAGCGAACTCCCACCCGCCATGAAAACGATACTCACCTCGATTGCCGCCCTTGTCGCGCTGGGCGCGGCTGCTTTCGCCGCCGACTGGCAGGCGGACTACGCACGGCTGCTGAAGAAATACGTGGCCCCCGGCGGGGTGAAATACGCGGAGTGGAAGGGGAACGCCGCGGACGTGAAGAGCCTGCAGGATGTCGTGGATGGCATCGCTGCCGCGCCGGCATCGACGGCGAAGAGCCGGGAGCAACTGGCCTTTCACATCAATGCCTACAATGCGTGGATCCTGCACGAGGCGGTGGAGAAGTACCCGACGAAGAGCGTAAGGGATGCGCTGTTCACGTTCTTCCTGACGAATCGCATCAGCGTCGCGGGCGTGAAGATGAGCTTTAACCGGCTGGAGAAGGACATCATCCGGCCGCGGTTCGGGGAGCCGCGCATCCATTTCGCGCTGAACTGCGCGAGCCGCTCGTGCCCGCCGCTGCGCAATGAGCCCTACGATGCGGGAAAACTGGACGCACAGCTCGATGAGCAGACGAGCGCTTACGTGAACAGCGAGATTGGCGTGAAGCCGCAGGGCGACGGCGCGGCGCTGTCGAAGATTTTTGACTGGTACAAGGAGGACTTTGGAGGCGATGCGGGGGTCGCGGCGCTGCTGAAAAAATACCGCAGCGGGAAATCGGACTTTAAGAAAATCAGCTATCAGGACTATGACTGGGGCCTGAACGAAACAAAGTAGATGACGCGCCCCTTTTTCTCCCGCTTCCGACTCGCCGCCGGGCTCCTGGCCGCCACGCTCCTCGCTGCGGGGCGGGCGGACGCGGAGGCCTACAAGATCATGGGGGCCCCGGTCGTCGCCCATGTGATGGTGGCCGCGGCGCCTGTGCTACGACAGCAGGGGATCGACATCAAGGTGAGCGTGGAAGGCCCGAGTGGCATTGCGGCGGCGATGGTCGGGTCGAGGCAGGCGGATATCGGGCTGATGATGCGCCCGCTGACGGGAGCAGACAGGGCGCGTTACCCTGACAGGGAGTTCAAGGAATTCCGCATCGGCATGCAGGCGATCGCGCTGATCGTGTCGCGGGACGTGTGGGAGAGCGGGGTGCGTGCGGTGACCAAGGCGCAGATTCAGGGCATCTACGAGGGGCGGATCATCAACTGGAAGGAACTCGGGGGGGCGGATCTGCCGATCAAGTTTTTCAACAGCGAGCGCGGGCGGGGTGTCTGGGAGATTCTGGCGACCTGGATCTACGGGGAGACGCGCAAGGCGCCGCTGGGGAAGTTTCCAATCACGATCGATGGCGAGGACGCGCGGAACACCGTGCATTTCACAAAAGGATCGATGGCGATGGCGCAGTTCAACTTCATCGACGGCAAGGAGATCTTTGGCCTCGCGATCAAGGAGGACGACGGCACGCTGATCGAGGCGACGGTGGCCAATTGCGTGAACGACAAATATCCGCTCGCCCGCCCGGCGATGGTCGTGTTCGGAGAAAGGCCGGTGGGGGA
>JAYTML010000490.1:0-1809 GCA_043728655.1 Chthoniobacter sp.
TGGAGACTGATGCAGTCATCGGCTTCTGTTTAAAACTCGTCCTCGGCTCCGGTTTTCCAAGCGTTTTTCCTACGGCGGAGTTTCCCCGCGTTCCGAAAGTGAGGCGCGCGGAACGCCCCCCGTTGAAACAGGGTCAGGCCGGTTTCGCCGCGTGGCGGTCGCTCAGGCCGGCTGGGGTGTGCATGGGGGAGATGCTCAGGCGCAGTTTTTCGGAGTTCATATGAGCGTGGGTTGGCTCAGTCATCCGTGCCCGCCGTGGATGCTGCGAGATGCACCGGAGGAGATGCGTCCCAGTTCGGGTGTGAGGAGTTGCATCGTCTTCATCACTCACTCGGGTTTGCCGAGAACGTCGCGCATCACCGTGCCGAGGTCGCGCAGGGCGCGTGCGCCGTCGCCGATGAAGGCCGATCCGTGCATGGTGGCGAGCGTCTTCGGCTGCCACTCGGCCAGTTCGTGCAGGATCTTTTCCGTCTTCGGAGTGAATGGCAGGTAATCCATGAGTGGGCCGGCCTGGTAATCGGTGATGGCCTTGCGCACGCGGCCGAGGATGTCCGACTCCGTGAGCGGCTCGACGTCGCCATCGTGATGGAACAAGTCCGAGCAAAAGAGCGTTCGTTGCGTTTCCTCAAAGAGCACGCCGGCGTCCCAGCCATGCGGGAGATGCGGCGTGGGGCGGAAGCGGAAGCGGTATTTGCCCGTGCTGAAAACTTCGTTGCTCGTCAGGCCGCGCGCCGGGCGGTCGGCGAAGTCGCCCATGTTCACCAGCGCGCCGACCACGCTGCACACGGCCTGCGCCTGGGGCGCGATGGCCAGCCAGTCGTTGAGCGAGCCGCATTCGTCCACCTCGAAATGGCTGAATCCGATCCAGCGCAGCTTGGCCGGGTCGATGAGCTTCGCCACGGCTTCGCGCACCCGCGGGAACATTTTCCTCATGCCGGTGTGGTAGAGCAGCGGCTCTTCGTCGCGGACGAGGAAGTGGTTAAACTGAAGGTTGAACTCCGGCACGTAGAGCGAGAGCCGGAAGACGTCGGGGGCGATTTCGGTAGTGGTCATGGTTGGGTTGGTTTTGCCTCGCGGCGGGGCGAGGCGGGTTGCCTTCGATAGGATGATGATGTGGGGCTCACGCAGTTTCGGTGCAATTAAATCAGAACGCCCGCAGGAGGGCTGAGGCAGCAACTCCTGCCACCGCTCACAGCGGGAATGGCACGCTATCGACAATCGGTCGCCGCCAGTTATTTTCGCCCAGAAATCCAATGAACTCCCTCCATTCCACTTCATCCCCCCGGTCTTCGATCCACTTTTTTCTGGCCGCCGCGCTCGTGCTCTGCGGCCTGTCGGCATCGGTCTGGGCCGAGGTGCCCAAGAGCCTGCTGCCGGCATTTGGAAAGGAAGGCGCGGAATTTACGACGAAGGCGCAGAGCGGCAATGTGGTGAAGGGCTGGCTGCCGACGGACTGGAAGGACAATACCGAGTGGGCGGCGGTGAGCGCGACTTACACAAAGCTCGACGACGCGCCGGACAAGGCGGCGGGCGCGGTGCGGATCAAGGTGGAGAAAGCGGACGAGGGTCAGCTCCAGCTCACGAGCTATCAGGGAATTCAGAAGTATAAAAAGGGCACGCGCTATCTCGTCACCGGGTGGGTGCGCAGCGCGGACGGGACTGCCGTGAAGCTCGGCGTGCGGCAGAAGACCGAGCCGTACGAATTCTATCACGAGCAGGAGCTGACGGGCGGGGCGGAGTGGAAGCGCTTCGAATTCGCCTTCACGCCGGCGACGGATATTGAGGCGTTCCTGATGTTCGTCGTGACAG
>JAYTML010000491.1:0-2517 GCA_043728655.1 Chthoniobacter sp.
AGATCCCGGTGGGAGATGGAATGACTGCCGATCGCGACCCCGGCATCCCGCATTTCCGCGAGCTGCTCCCATGTGATGGAACCCCCTCCGGACTTCGGCCCGCCGCGGATGTAGTCGGTATAGACAAAGAGCGTCGCGGGGTAGCCAAACTTCTTCAGGATCGGCCACGCCACGGTGTAGCCCACGTTGTAGCCGTCATCGATGGTGATCACCGCGCTCTGCCGCGGGATTTCCTTCTGCCCGTGGCGCCAGGCGAGCAGATCGGCGAGCGGGATGACCTCGATCCCCGCATCCTTGAGCGCCTTCATCTGCGCCTCGAAATCGGCGGGCGTGATCTCGGTATCGGGGTGCCTCACCTTGTCCACAAAGCGATGGTATCCGAGCACCGCGACCTGCGCGCTCCGGTCGATCGGCGGCTCCGGCGGCGATTCGGCAATCGCCGCCAGCGCGGCGGGAGACCGCGGAGGGTCCAGGGACTGAACCGCAGGTGCCGCCTTTGGCGTTGCCTTTGGGCTGTCCGGTCGCGCGAGAAAATGGGGCACTTCACGGCATGCGGCGAAACTGACCGCTAACAGCACCAGAACCATAGTGACTGCTTTCATGAGGTAATTTCGTCCCTTTTCACCTCATCGGCCAAAGGAAACTTCCGCGCCCAGTTCCGCCCGATTCCGCGACTCCGTCGTTCGCGGAAAAAGTGAAATGGTCTTGCCAGCGCCGCGCGCGGGATGAGCATGCAGCGCTCTGATGATTGCGACCCCCACTTCGCGAATCCCCCCGCGCCTGCGGGTCGCGCTGTGGAGTCTCGTGATGGCGCTGTGCGCTGCTGGATCACTGCTGGCGGCGGATCTGGGGGAAACGCGGCAGCTTCTGATTCGCGGGGAATATGAAAAGGTGATCGGCACCGCGATGGCGGAGGTGCGGTCGCACCCGGAGGATCTGGAGTGGCCGCTGCTGCTCGGTGAGGCGCAAGGCCGGATCGGGCGCTACGCGGAGGCGCGGGTGACGCTCGTGAAGGGACTGGAGAAATTCCCCTACTCGCCGCGGCTGCGGATGGCCGCGGTGGAGGCGCTGCGGGCGACGGGCGCGACTGAGGAGGCGGCGAAGGAACTGGAGCCGCTCGACCCGCGGCGCGGCGGCGGGCGGATGTACGGGACGGCCGCGGAGATCGTGGCGCGCGGCCGGGCGGCGCTGCTCTTCGGCACGGACCCCAAGGTGATCCTGGAGCAGCTCTACGATCCCGCGCGGAAGGCCGCGCCAGACCTGCGCGACAGCTATCTCGCGTGCGGCGATCTGGCTTTGGAAAAGGGCGACTCGGCGCTCGCGGCGAAGACTTTCGCGAACGCCGCGAAGAAATTCCCCGAAGACGCGGACGCGTGGTACGGACTGGCTCGCGCCTACGCGCCGAGCGATGCCGATGAGATGAAGGCAGCGCTGGAAAAGACGTTCAGTTTCAACGAGCGCCATGTCGGCGGCTGGCTGCTGGTGGCGGAGAATCAGATCGACGCGGAGAACTATCCCGAGGCCGAGAAGGCGCTGGCCACTGCGCTAAAGACGAACCCCAACCAGCCCGAGGCACACGCGCTGCGCGCGGTGATCGCGCATCTGCGTTCGGACGCGAAGGCCGAGACGGCTGCGCTCGCCGCAGCGCGGAAGTTCTGGCGCGAGAATCCTGTAGTTCCGCATCTCGTCGGGCGGAAGCTCTCGCAGAAGTACCGCTTCGCGGAGGGCGCAGCCTTGCAGCGCGAGGCGCTGAAAAACGACCCGCAGTATCTCCCGGCAAAGGCCCAGCTCGCCAACGATCTGCTGCGGCTGGGAAAGAACGACGAGGCGTGGAAACTCGCGGACGAAGTGCAAAAGGCCGACCCGTATGACGTGGTCGCTTTCAACCTGACCAAGCTGCGCGATGCGCTCGCAGATTTCCGCACGCTGACGAGCGAGCATTTCGCCGTGAAGATGGAGCCTCGCGAGGCGGACATCTACGGCGCGGAGGTGCTCGCACTGCTGGAGCGCGCGCACGCCACGCTCACGAAAAAATACGGGATGACGCTCGAAGGCCGGACGGTCGTGGAGATTTTCCCCGACCAGAAGGACTTCGCGATCCGCACCTTCGGGCTGCCGGGCGGAGCGGGCTATCTCGGTGTGTGCTTCGGCCGCGTGATCACGGCGAACAGCCCGGCGGCGCTCGGCGGCACGACCTCGAACTGGCAGGCGGTGCTGTGGCACGAGTTCACGCATGTGGTCACGCTCACGATGACGCGGAACAAGATGCCGCGCTGGCTGAGCGAAGGCATCAGCGTGTACGAGGAGCGGCAGGCGCGCGGGAACTGGGGCGAGCGGATGAAGCCGCGCTACCGGGCGATGATTCTCGGCGAAGACCTGACGCCGGTGAGCAAGCTTAGCGGCGCCTTCATGTCGCCGAAGACGCCGGCGCATATCGGATTCGCCTACTACGAGTCGTCGCTCGTCGTGGAGTGGCTGGTGCAGCGCTGGGGTCTGGAGAAAATGAAGCGCGCCCTC
>JAYTML010000492.1:0-3071 GCA_043728655.1 Chthoniobacter sp.
CGGGAGACGATCCTGATCGTGGGGGCCGGCGCGGGGTCGGAGAGCGGGGAGGGCGCGAAGAGTTAGCGGGTGTCGCGAAGCTGCGTAGCGCGGCTTCGCGGATTCTCTCAGCGGAGAAAGGCCCGGCGCGGAGGCTGGCATGCGAGTAGCTAATTTGGGCGGGCATGACCTCTCTGAATGCTCTCAACGTCAAAATCTACGCGGATGGTGCCGACAAGGCGGGGATGCTGGACCTTTACGCGAACCCGCTGATCCAGGGGATGACGACGAACCCGACGCTGATGAAAAAGGCGGGGATCAGTGACTACGAGGCCTTTGCGAAGGATGTGCTGCAGACGGTGAAGTCGAAGCCGATTTCCTTCGAGGTTTTCGCGGACGATTTCAAAGAGATGCGGCGCCAGGCGCTGCGGATGCGGGACTGGCAGGAGAATGTGTATGTGAAAATCCCGGTGCTGAGCCCGGGGGGTGAGTCGTCGATGGCGCTGATCCGTGATCTGGCGCAGGACGGCGTGCGGTTGAATGTGACGGCGATTTTGTCCGAACGGCAGATCGAGCAGGTGGCCGGGGCGCTGGTCGCCGACGTGCCGGCGGTGGTGTCGATTTTCGCGGGCCGGATCGCGGACACGGGGCGCGACCCGATGCCGATCGTGCGGGCGAGTCACGCCGTGCTGCGCGGGCTGCCAAAGGCGGAGGTGCTGTGGGCGAGCGTTCGGGAGGTGTTCAATATCTTCCAGGCGGACGAGGCGGGCGCGCAGATCGTGACGGTGCCGCACGACATTCTGCACAAGGCGATCTCGATGTTCGGGCGCGATCTCGATGCACTGTCGCTGGACACCGTGCAGATGTTTGACCGCGACGCTAAGGCGGCGGGCTTTAGGCTGGCGACGTCGCCGGCAGCTCCGGCTGAGGCGGCTCCGCTGCGGAAGGCCGCTTAGGCGGGGCATTGAGTTTGTCGCGGAGTTCGAGGAACTCCTTCTGGGTTGGGTTGATTTCGATCGCCTTTTTTAGCGGCTCCCTGGCGGTGTCGGTCCGGCCGGATTCAAAGCGGACGCGGGCGAGCAGGTAGTAGGTCTTGGCGTCGTCGGGTTCGGCAGCGATGGAGCCGAGGAAGAATTTCTCCGCCAGGTCCCAGCGTTTGTCCTCCATCGCGAGGACGCCGAGGTTGTTGAGGGAGCTTGCGTGATTGGGTTTCGAGTGGAGGACGCGAATGTAGAAGTCGCGCGCGCGCAACCGAAGTGCGGCCTTTGCGGTTTCGTCCTTTTCGCGGGTGCTTTTTTCGAGCCAAAGGTTGCCGAGGCCGAAGTTGATCTCTGAGTTGTCGGGGACGTAGGCGTAGGCGGTCTCCAAGTTGCGCTGCGCGAGGTCGAGGTCGCCGGAGGCGAGGGAGCGGATGCCGGCATTGTAGAAATCGAGCGACCACAGGCCGGGATCGGTGCGGGGGATGGAGACAAAGGTGGCGGCCCCGGCGGCGATGACGACGTAGGCACCGGCGCCGAGCCAGTGGCCGCGCACCAGATTCACCCAAAGCTGCCAGAGGCCAAACGCGGCGAGGATCATTAGGCCCGGGACGGCTGCGAGCCGGTAGCGCTCGGTGACAAAGACGGGCATCAGCGCGCACATGTGCAGGAGGACGGCCGCGGCGACCCATCGGGAGCGGGGAAAGAGAAGGATCGCCGGGAGCAGCCCCGCGAGTCCGAGCGCGGCGATGAGTCCGAAGCGCAGGCCGGGCGGAAGGACGCCGTCGTCGCTGAGGCGCTTCATCGCGCCGACATCGTCGTATTGGTAGGCGTTCCAAAAGTTTGCAAACTTGGTGGCCATGAGACGCAGCCACGCGGGGCGGTTCTCGCGGATGTAGTCGTTGGCCTTTGTTTTCCAATACCGAGAGACTTCGCCGCGCTTGAGCTTTTTCCCCGCGGCCTTTTCGGCCAGGGTGATCGAGTCCTTCAGCATACCCTCCTGCGAGGCGCGAAGACCTGGGGGCATCTTAGGGTAGCCGTTGGCGGTGGGGTTGTTGCCCACCCAAAAATTGATGCCATCGTGCGCGGACAACGGGACGGGATCGTCGGCGAGGAACCGATTGTGAATCGGCGCCGGAGAGACGCCGAGGCAGAGGCCGCCGATAAGCGCGAGCATGGCGGCGGCAATCTTTGGCAGGCGCGCTCGGAGCGGGGCGTCGCGCTCGACAGAGAGAACGATAGCGACCAGCAGGAGCGGGATGGCGAAGAAGATCGTGGCGACAAGCATCGCGACGACACCGGCAAAGAAGCCGAGCCCCAGCCACGGCTTCCACCAGCTGGATCGTTGGGTTTTCACCGCCCACCAGACGCAGGTGTAATAGGCGAGGACGAGCCAGATCGTGGGCATGAGGATCATGGAGAATGCCTGCGCCGGCGCGAAAGCCATCCAAAGCAGCGCCGCGCCTACACCGATCACGTGCGGGCGCGCCGAGGGAAGGCCGGAACTGGCTTCGTCATCGGCTGGTGCGAAAACGACGCAAGCGATCCGGTAGAGGATGGCGGCGACACCTGCGTCCATCAGCGCCTGGAGCAGGCCCGCGGCGAACGGGTCGAGACCGCCCGAGAGCTTGTAGATGGCCGCGAGGCAGAAGGCGTAGCCGGGCAGTCCGTAGAATGCCTTGTGATCGGTCCACTGGCCGTGGGTGATCCGCAGCGCCCAGTCGCTGTAGAATTTCATGTCATCGCCATCCGGGATGAAGTGAGGGGAGTTTGAGAAGCGGACGAGGACGACCAGTCGGATCGCAAACGCGAGAAGGAATATCGCGATTGTGGTAGTGGCGCGGGCGTTCAGCAGAAGGCGGCTCGAAGACATGTTGGGAGGTGGCACTAGGGGCAAATCAGGGAGGCGGCGAACAAAAACGCGAAATGATGGCAATTATGGAAACGCACGGCGTCCGTGGCATTGGCGCTGCTAAACATACTCCCGAACCTGCGAAGCGATTCGCAGATTATAACAAACAAACAAACCGAAATAATACATATCCTATGTTGCAGAAACTGAACAAGAATCGCGGGGGCTTCACCCTCGTGGAAATCATGATCGTAGTGGCCATC
>JAYTML010000493.1:0-7955 GCA_043728655.1 Chthoniobacter sp.
GGCCCGACCATGATGACCGGCGTGGCCGGGTCTTCGGGCAGGCGGAAATGTTTCGCCGTGTGGATAAAGACGCCCGCCGTCTGCTCCGCCGGCCAGCGCTCGGCGAGGAAGGTGGACGCCACGCCCTGCCGCGAGCGCCCGTGGCTTTCGTAGCGCACGCTGGCGACGGTCAGGTGCACGGATTCCGGGTTCGCCTTCAGGCTCGATGCGATGGAGTAAAGCCGCGGCTGGAGCTTGCGCAGCGTCTTCACAAACTCCTCGGGCGTCCACTTCAGCGACTGATGCGCGAGCAGGAAGTCAATGAACTCGAAGCCCCACAGGTATTCTTCCAGCGCCTTTTTCTGCGCCGGGTCCGCCATCAGATTGCGGAGGTTGCCGACGGCGTCGCCCGCGCGCTCGACGAGCGCTTTCAAAAACTCCTTCGACGGCTGGGTGATGTTGTAGTCGCCGGTCAGCGCCGCGCGGAGCGGCTTTGGCACAGCATCCGCGCCGGGCACCGTCTCGTCGCCGGTCGCGCCGAGGGCGGCGAGGATCTCGGAGACGAGCCGCGGATCGTTCGACGCAAAGAGCCCCAGCGAATCGCCGACCTCGTACTGCAGGCCCGAGCCCGCGAGGGAAATCTCGTGATGCCGCGTGTCCTTGCCCGACCCTTCGCCGGAGAGCTTCCGGTTGACGGGATGGGCGGCCGGAAAGGGATTCTTGCGCGAGTAGAGCGAGGCGGGATCGGAGGACATAACGCGGCGGAGCGTAGGCCGCGCGCGGGGCCGGCAGCAAGAGCGCGGATGCACGCCCGGCTCCGTACCGCGCGCGGAAGTCAGGAAAATCCCTAGCGGCCTAGTTTGCAGGCGGACGGGCGAAGCGGGATCGGCCCAATGGCGGTGGCGCGGGCAGACCGTAGCTTCGAGCCCAATGAACACCCCAGAAATCCTTGCGGCTGAGTCAATCGCACACGCCGAGCTGGAAGCGCTGCAAATCTCCATCGTTTACGACACGCTCGTCTGCGGCGTGCGTGCGAAGGGTTTCTGCGACCAGCTTTGCGCGCAGTCCGAGGCGCACACCGATCTCAGGGAGTCGCTCTGGCGCAGCGATCTCCTGGAACTGCCGGACATTCAGAAGGAGGCCGCCGAAGCTGCGCTCAACAGCGACGTGGTGGTGCTCTCGCTGCGGGGGGACATGGGCATTTCCGATGCATTCGACCGCTGGCTCGGGAGTTGGATGCGGCGCGCCACGGGGCGCAATATCACCCTTGTGGCGCTCTTCGATCCCGCGACGGCCCTGCGGATGCCGATGGACAACATCCGCTGCTACCTGCGGAAGGCGGCATTCGCGTCGGGCCTCCATTTCTTTGCCTGCGCCGTCTCCAGCGATGGCAATGGCGCGAGTTCGTCCCCTGCCGAATCCCTCGAACTGGACGAATCGACCAGCGGCGATGCCAAACCCGAAATCCGTCCCGGCCTCCAGAACCACTCCCCCCGCGCGTCCGCGCCGACGATCCTCGTCGTCGATGACAATGAAAGCATCCGCACCTTTGTCGGAAACTGGCTGCGCTCGGAGGGCCACCGGGTCGTGACCGCGCACGACGGGGAGGCGGCGAGAGACATGCTCGCGGTCGCCGGGTCGTCGATCGATCTCGTGGTCACGGATATCGATATGCCCAGGCTGCGGGGCGACGCGCTCGCCGCATGGCTCCGGTGCGAGCACCCGGCGATTCGAGTGCTCCTCATGTCGAGCCTCGTGCCGCGCGCCGGCGGCACCCAGGCGCTCCCTTTCATCGCGAAGCCTTTCCGCCGGGAGGACCTCATCAGGGCGGTCCGTCCGCTCCTCGACCCGGCCTATGAATAACACGCCGCGCACAGGCCGGCGGAACGCTTTGCCAGCGATCGAATGTGGACTGAAGGCATCATCCCGGTGGGGCCCGGGATGATGAGGGGTAGTCGGGCACGTCGCCCCGGTGGATATCCGTCTCCGCCGGGGCGGACGCCCCGCCCTGCCATCGGGACTGACGCGGGGATTGTGAAACCCGGCCGATCCGTGAATCCTGTGCATCCATGACCGCACGCAAGCGACGCCCCCCGGCAAAGACGCCGCCCGCCAAACCGCGACGCGCGGCAGGCAAAGCCCCCAAGCGCCCGGCGGCACGCGCACGCGCCAAGGCGCCCCTGCCCGGCTCGTTTGCCATCGTCGGCATCGGCGCCTCGGCGGGCGGGCTGGAGGCTTTCACACAGCTCCTCGGCGCGCTGCCGCTGGACACGGGCCTGGCCTTTGTCCTCGTGCAGCATCTCGCGCCGCAGCACGAGAGCATGCTCACCGAGCTGCTTTCGCGCAGCACCACGCTGCCCGTCCACGAGGCGCTCGACGGGATGCGCATCGAGCCGAATCACATCTACGTCATCCCGCCGAATACGAACCTCGCCGTGCTGCACGGCCGGCTCAGCCTCATGCCGCGCACCGAGGGGCGCGGGCAGCACATGCCGATCGATTTCTTTTTCCGTTCGCTCGCCGCCGACATGAAAAGCCGCGCCATCGGCGTCGTCCTCTCCGGCACGGCGTCGGACGGCACCGAGGGACTGCGCGTCATCAAGGGCGAGGGCGGGCTCACCTTTTCCCAGGATGAAAAGTCCGCGAAATACGACGGCATGCCGCGCAGCGCCATCGCCGCGGGCGTCGTCGATTTCGTCCTCCCGCCGCAGGACATCGCGCGTGAGCTGGCGCGGCTCGGGCGGGAGCCGTATGTGGCGCTGCCGCCAGCGGCGAAATCCGCGGACATCCTGCCGGAGAGCGGCGAGGAGCTGAGCAAGGTCTTCATCCTCCTGCGCTCGGCCACCGGCGTGGACTTCTCCTTTTACAAGCCCACCACGCTCAAGCGCCGCATCGCCCGCCGCATGGCGCTGCACAGGGTCAGCGCGCTCAAGGACTACGTCCGGCTCCTCAAGCAGACGCCCTCCGAGGTCGAGACGCTCTACCAGGATCTCCTCATCAATGTGACGCAGTTCTTCCGCGAGCCGGAGGTCTTTGACGCGCTGAAGAAAAAGGTCTTCCCCCGCCTGCTCAAGGACCGCCCCGCGCAGACGCCCATCCGCATCTGGGTGCCCGGCTGCTCCACCGGCGAGGAGGCCTACTCGCTGGCCATCGCCCTCATCGAGTCCCTCGGCACAAAGGGATCGGGCGTGCCCGTCCAGATCTTTGCCACCGACCTCAGCGAGGCCGCGATCGAAAAGGCCCGCGCCGGCCACTACCTGCCCGGGATCGTGGCGGACGTCTCCGCGGCGCGGCTGCGGCGCTTTTTCTCAAAGACCGACAGCGGCTACCAGATCGCCAAAAGCGTGCGCGACCTCTGCGTCTTCGCGCGGCAGGACGTGGCGAAAGACCCGCCCTTTTCAAAGCTCGACCTCATCAGTTGCCGGAACCTGCTCATCTACCTCGGGCCAGTCCTGCAAAAGCGCGTCATCCCCACATTTCACTACGCGCTGCAACCCGGCGGCCTGCTCCTGCTCGGCGGCTCGGAGACCATCGGCGGATTCGCCGACCTCTTCTCCCTCGCCGACCGCCGGCACAAACTCTACGCCCGCAAGCCCGCCGCGCACCGCATGGCCCTCGATCTGCCGCCGCAAAACCGCGCCGCGACCTCCGCCGACACCGCTCTCCCCGCGGGCCATGCGCCGGCGGGCGCCTTCGACTTTCAAAAGGAGGCCGACCGCATCGTGCTCGGCCGCTTCACGCCACCCGGCGTGGTGGTGAATGACGATCTCGAAATCCTCCAGTTCCGCGGCCACACCGGCCAGTTCCTCGAACCCGCTTCCGGCACCGCCAGCCTCAATCTGCTCAAGATGGCGCGCGACGGTCTCCTGCTGGAGCTGCGCGCCGCGCTCGCCGACGCCCGGCGGCGCAATGCCCCGTGCCGCCGCTCCGGCGTGCAGGTGAAATCCAACGGCGGCTTCCGTGAGATCGCCATCGAGGTCATCCCACTGCGCGCCGGGCCGTCCAGCCGCAATGGCTGCTTCCTCGTGCTCTTTGAAGACGCACCGCCAGCCGCGGCAGCGCATCCGCCGGGGGCGAAAATGGCGCCCGCAAAAGCCGGCGGCGACGCCTCCGCTTCCGCCCGGCACCTCGCGCAGATGCGCCAGGAGCTGACCGCGACCAAGGAATACCTCCAGTCCCTCATCGGCGAGCAGGAGCGCACGAATGCGGAACTCCAGTCCGCGAACGAGGAGATCCTCTCCAGCAACGAGGAGCTGCAGAGCACGAACGAGGAGCTGGAGACCGCCAAGGAGGAACTCCAGTCCACCAATGAGGAGCTGACCACCGTCAACGAAGAGCTGCACACCCGGAACAACGAGCTGGGCCAGGTGAACAACGACCTCGTCAACCTCCTCAACAGCGTCCAGATCCCCATCGTCATCCTCGGCGGCGACCTCCGCATCCGCCGCTTCACCCCGCTGGCCGAGCGCGTGCTCAATCTCATCCCCACCGACATCGGCCGCCCGCTCAGCGACCTGCGCCCGAATGTCGTCGTCCCCGGATTCGAGCGCCTCATCGCCGAGGTCATGGACACGCTCGCGCCAAAGGAGATCGAAGTGCAGGACCGCGACGGCCGCTGGCACTCCCTGCGCATCCGGCCCTACAAGACCCTCGAAAACAAGATCGACGGCGTCATTCTCGCCCTCGTCGATATCGACACCGCGCGCCGCACCCTCGCCGAGGCGCGGGCGGCCCGGGATTTGGCCGAGGCCGTCATCGAGACAGTGCGGCGGCCGCTCCTCGTGCTCGACGGCGAGCTTCGCGTGAAGACGGCGAACCGCGCCTTTTACCAGCTCTTCCGCGCCAGCCCCGGGGAGACGGAAAACCGCTTCATCTACAACCTCGGCACTGCGCAGTGGGACATCGCCAAACTCCGGTCGCTCCTCGAGGACGTCCTTCCGAAAAACTCGCGGTTCGACAACTTCAAGGTGGACGCGACCTTTCCCGGCGTCGGCCGGAAAAAACTCACCCTCAACGCCCGGCGCATCGAGGGCGAGGGGCGCAAGACCCAGGCCATCCTGCTGGCCGTGGATGAGATCGAGGAGACATGAAAGCCTACACTGCCATGACCAAGCCGGAGCTGATCCGGCGCATCGCCGCGCTGGAAAGGACCGGCCCGGCACCCGCCGTCGCCTTCGCCCACGAGCGTCTGCTGCACGATCTGCAGGTCCATCAGATCGAGCTCGAGACCCAGAACCGCGAACTGCGCGAGGCGCAGCACGTCATCGAACTCTCCCGCGACCGCTACGCCGATCTCTTCGACTTCGCCCCGGTCGGCTACGTCACGCTCGACGCCACGGGCGTGATCCGCGAGATCAACCTCACCGCCGCCGGCATGCTCGGCGTGGAGCGGACGCGGCTCGTCGGTGTGCCTTTTCACCTCCATGTCGTGCGGGAAGACCTCGCGGAATTTCGCGCGCATCTTGACGATCCCGCCAATCCCGACCTGCGTGCCGCCACGGAGTTCCGACTCCTCCGCAAGGGCCGCGATCCGATCCCCGTGGCCGTGCAGAGCGTGCGGGTCTCCCAAGAGGATGAGTGTCTGTGCCGGGCCGTCATCACGAACATCTCCGAGCGCAAGCAGGCCGACGAGGCCCTGCGACGCAGCGAAGAACTGCTGCGCTCGATCACCGACCATGCCTCGGACATCATCTGCGTGAAGGACCGGGAGGGGCGCTACCTCTTCGTGAATCCCGCGAGCTGCCGCGGCGGCGGCTTCTCACCCGAGGAGGTCGTCGGGCGCACCGACATCGAATTCCGCTCCGACCGCGAGCAGGCCCTGCACTTCATGGCGGACGACCAGCGCATCATGGCGTCGGGCAAGCCGGAGATGATCGAGGAGCAGTTCACCAATGACCGCGGTGAAGTATGCATCCTCCAGACAAACAAAGTGCCACGCTTCGACCCGCACGGCCGCGTGACCGGCATCATTGTCGTTGCCCGGGACATCACCGAGCGCAAACGGGCCGAAGAGGAGCTCTGGAGCCGCAGCGTCCGGCAGCGCGCGCTCGCCCAGCTAGGTCAGAGCGCCCTCAGCGGCCGGAGACTGGACCATGTGCTCTCCGAGGCCGCGGAGCTCGTCGCCAGCACGCTGGACGTGGAGTACTGCGAGGTGCTCGAGTGCCGCGCTGCCTCCGGCGACTTCCTGCTGCGCGCCGGGGTGGGCTGGAAAAAGGGCTCTGTCGGGAAATGCATCGTCGCCGCGGGCTGCGAGTCGAAGGCCGGATTCACGCTGCTCCAGAAAGGCCCGGTGACCGTCGAGGATTTCCGCCACGAGACGCGCTTCCGCATTCCCCCGCTCCTCGCCGGGCACCGCGCACTCAGCGGCGTGAGCGTGCCCATCCACGGCCACGGCGCCCCTTTCGGCGTGCTCGGCGCTCACTCCAGGAAGCCGCGGAAGTACAGTTCGGAAGATGTCCATTTCGCACAGTCCGTGGCCAACGTGATCGGCGCGGCAACCGTGCGCCTCGCGATGGAGGAGGAGCTGCTGGCCATCAGCGACAAGACCCAGCGCCGAATCGGCCAGGATCTGCACGACGACCTCTGCCAGCAGCTCGCCGGGATCGAGTTTCGCCTGGAGGCGCTCGCCCACGAGCTGAAGGACACCGAAGACCTGAAGCTGGAGGCGAAAAAAATCGGCGGACTCCTCCGCGATGCCACGCGCCATGCGCGCCTGCTTGCCCGCGGGCTTTCGCCGGTCGAGATCGGGGCGCAGGGACTCATGCTCGCGCTCGAGGGACTGGCCGCCGGGGCGGGCTCGCTCTTCCGCATCGAATGCACCTACGAGTGCGAGGCCACCGTGCTCGTGCCCGACCACGCCGCGGCCACGCACCTCTACCGCATCGCCCAGGAGGCCATCAGCAATGCCGTCCGCCACGGCCACGCCGAGCGCGTCCGCATCACGCTTTCACACACGCCGGAGGGCGCGTGCATGACGGTGTCGGACGACGGCGCCGGCTGCCCGCTGCCACCCGCCATGAGCGACGGAATGGGCATCAGCATCATGCACTACCGGGCCGACATGATCGGAGCCACCCTCCGCATCGGCCCGGCGGAAGGCGGCGGCACCGCCGTCGTCTGCCACTTTGAGAGAGCCACATCATGAAGACCCAACCAGCCACGCGCGGCAAGGCGCGCATCCTCCTCGTGGACGACCATCCGATCACCCGCGACGGTCTCGCGCTGCTGATCGCGCGGGAAAAGGATCTCTCGATCTGCGCGCAGGCGGGCACTGCGGAGGAGGCGCTGGCTTTCGTCGAAAAACAGGCGCTCGACCTCGTCCTCACCGATCTCTCGCTGCCGGACAAGAGCGGCCTCGAGCTGATCAGGGACATGAAGGCGATCAAGCCCGCCCTGAAGGTGCTCGTCCTCTCGATGCACGACGAGGAGCACTACGCCGAGCGCGCGCTGCGGGCCGGGGCCGCGGGCTACATCATGAAAGTGGAGGGCGGCGAAAAGCTGGTCGCCGCCATCCACCACGTGCTCGCGGGCGAGACCTACGTGAGCCAGAATATCTCCTCGCGGATTCTCCGCGGCTTCACCGGCCGCCCGTCCCACGAAGTGGCTCCGCCCGTCGGACAGCTCAGCGACCGGGAGTTTGAGGTTTTCAGCCTGCTCGGCAGCGGCCTGCCCACACTCGCGATCGGCCAGCGTCTGCACATCAGCGCGAAGACCGTGGAGGCGCACCGCTCCAATATCAAAGCCAAGCTCGGCCTCGGCACTGCCGCGGAACTCATCGCCTACGCCGCGCGCTGGATCACCGGCGGCGGCGGAAGGGGTTAGCGCACCGGCCGATCGCCGGTTTATTTTGAACAATCGGCGGCGTTGACGCCTCGATTGCCTCGGCCGAATGATGGCCAGCAGATGATCCCACGCGTCACATTTCTCCTCCTGCTCGTCCTGAGCCTGGCCATCGGGCCGGTGCGCGGCATGGCGGC
>JAYTML010000494.1:0-1852 GCA_043728655.1 Chthoniobacter sp.
GAGATGATGGCGGTGAGTTGCGGTGGATAGGGGTGCATGAATGACGAATGCCTAATGACGAATGACGAGGGAATGACAAAGCCAGAATCCCGAATCTCCGCGCGCTATCTCCCGACTTTCGCCCATTCGGATTTCCCGCGTCATTCGGCAACCGTCGTTCGTCATTTTCCCGCTCAGCTCCGCTCGATCGGAGCGCGCACCCGGTTCCCCCACTCCGTCCACGAACCGTCGTAGTTTCGCACCTTCTCGTATCCGAGCAGGTAGGTGAGGACGAACCACGTGTGGCTCGACCGCTCGCCGATCCGGCAGTAGGCGATGATTTCCTCGCTCGGCTTCAATTCGCAGCCCACCGAGTAGATGCCGTAAAGCTCGGCTGCCGATTTGAATGTCGCGTCGTCCTTCACCGCGGTCTTCCACGGCACGCTCTTCGCGCCGGGGATGTGGCCGCCGCGGAGCACGCCTTCCTGCGGATACTCGGGCATGTGCGTGACCTCGCCCTTGAACTCGCCGGGCGAACGCACGTCGATGAGCGGGAGTCCCTCCTGGCTCTGCGCGAGCGCGTCGTCATAAAAGGCGCGGATCTCTGCATCGAAGCGCTTTGGCGGCACCGGATAGTCGGCCGGGGCGGGCTTCGGCTTCTCCTTCGTCATCACGCGCCCTTCCTTCACCCACTTGTCGCGCCCGCCATCGACGAGCTTCACCTTCGTGTGGCCAAAGAGGCGGAACGCCCAAAGTGCGTAGCACGCCCACCAGTTCGATTTGTCTCCGTAGAAAATGACCGTCGTATCGGGCTCGATCCCGTTTTTCTCGCAGACCGCGGCAAAGGCCGCCGGCGAGATGTAGTCGCGCATGAGCGGATCCTGGAGATCGTCGCGCCAGTCGATATGCACCGCGCCGGGGATGTGGCCGGTGTCGTAGAGCAGCACGTCTTCATTGCTCTCGACGATGCGCGTGTTGGGTTCGTCGAGATGCTCCTCGAGCCACTCGGTGGTCACGAGCACCTCCGGGTGCGCGTAGGTGTAGGTCGTTTCGCTCATAGGGACGGGCAGACTAGCGCGCCGCATCCCGGCCGCTCAAGCGGCGAAATCCGGGCCGCCCGCCCGTCACGCGTCCGTCGGTGCGGAACGCTTCACGCTTTCGCGCAGCGATGCGTAGATAAAGCAGCCAGTGGCGATGAAGATGCAGCTATCGGCGACATTGAATGCCGGCCACGGACTCGCATACGGAATCGGAATGTCCGTGAACGGCACGCGCAAATAGAAGAGCAGGAAATCCACGACATGCTGAAAGCGCAGGCGGTCCGTGAGGTTGCCGAGAATGCCCGCGACGAGAAGCGCCACGCCGATGCGCGAAAGCAAATCGCGAAACACCCCGCGGATATAGAACACCAGCAACCCCGCGAGCGTCACGCCGGAGAGGGCGACGAAAAACCAGTTATTGCCCGCGCCGATGCTGAAAGCCGCGCCGGTATTCTGCCAGTGGCAGAGGTAAAAAAAGCCGTCGATCACCGTGCGCGGCTCGTCATACGGCGAGAAGTTCGCGACGACCCACCACTTGGTCAGTTGATCGAGCGCGAAGAGCGGGAACGCGATGGAGAGGAGCAGCTTCACTGGGCCGCCACGACTTCCGTGCAGCGTTCGCACAGGTCCGCGTGCGCGGCGTTCGCGCCGACGCTCGCACGGTGCCGCCAGCAGCGGGCGCATTTCCTGTGAGCCGTCGGGACGATGCTCGCCTTCGTTTCCGCCCCGCCCTCGAGCGTGAGGTCGCTGAGGATGAAGAACTCCTCCAGATCCGACTCGCTCCCGCGCAGCGAGGCGAGCAGCCCCTCATCCGCGAGCGCGAGTGTGACGGC
>JAYTML010000495.1:0-4542 GCA_043728655.1 Chthoniobacter sp.
TCCCGCGACGCAGTTCGATTTCCTGCCCTTCGACGGGAAACCGGGGCGCGTGGTCGCGGCGTTCATGGCCTTCTACAACCGCCGCCTCGCCGCGCTCGCACGCCGCAAGATCGCCGCCGGCACCTACGGCGCGCGCAATGCGAACTGGCGGCTGCTCGTCGGCGGCTTCCTGCCCGACGGCAGTTCCGGGAAGCTGCTCCTCCGCGGGATCGCGCGCTGGGCGCACGCGGAGTGGCGGGCGCTTTTTCTCCCCGCCCCAGCGATGCGGCAGACGGCACCCGTCGCCACGCAGCCGCAGGAAAGCTGAGCGCTGAGGATGGGATCTGCGCCGCCCGTGTTTCTCACCGCCGAATGGCGCGCGCTGCTGATGGCGAACTACGCCATCGACCCGGCGGTGCTCGCGCCGCTGGTGCCGCGCGGCACGGAGCTGGACCTGTGGCAGGGCGAGGCGCTGGTGAGCATGGTCGGGTTTCTGTTTTTGAAAACGCGGGTGCTCGGCGTGCCGGTCCCGTTTCACCAGAATTTCGAGGAGGTGAACCTGCGCTTCTATGTCCGCCGCCACACGCCGGACGGCTGGCAGCGCGGCGTCGTCTTCATCCGCGAACTGGTGCCGCGCCGCGCCATCGCCGCCATCGCGCGACTGGCCTACAACGAGCCGTATCTCGCCGTGCCGATGCGGCACCGCGTGCCGGCAGCAGCGGGCGAATACGAGTTCGCGTGGCGTTTCCGCGGGCGCTGGCACACGCTCAGCGCGGAGACCGCTGGCGAGCCGCAGCCGATCGCGGAGGGTGGCGCGGCGGAGTTCATCTTCGAGCACTACTGGGGCTACACGCGCCAGCGCGATGGCGGCACGGTGGAGTATCAGGTCGAGCATCCGCGCTGGCGGGTCTGGACGGCGGAGCGCGCGCGCCTCGACTGCGACATCGCCGCGCTCTACGGCGCGGCTTTCGTCCCCGCGCTCAGCGCTCCGCCTCGAAGCGCCTTCGTGGCGGAAGGCTCGCCCGTGCTCGTCCGCCGGGGAGTGCGGGTGGCGTGAAACGCGCGGCGCGCTATTTCGCGAGCGCCTTGCGCAGGTGGTGCAGCGTGACCGCGCCGACCTTTTGCAGGCTCTCGGGGGCGAGTCGCTCGAGGGTATCGTCGGCGGTGTGCCAGGCGGGGTAGTCGAAGTCGATCAGGTCGATGCTCGGGATCCGGGCCACCGTGTTGAGCGGCACATGGTCGTCGTAGATGGCGCGCTCGTAGCGGCTAAAGTGCTGGCGCAGACCGAGCGCCTCGGCCGATGCGAGGATGTCGCGCATGAGGTCGGCGGGAGAGTCGGGCGATAGCGTGATCGTGAGATCGCGGTCGCCGATCATGTCCCAGAGGATGCCGAACTTAAACTGCGAGGCGCGACCGCTTTCGCGGAGCTTTCCGGCGTAATGGCGGCTGCCATAGAGCCCGTCGGTGGCGGTGTACTGGACGAAGGCTTCCTCGCCGTCGAAAAAGACCAGTTCGACCTTTGCGGCCAGCGCCGGATCGAGGGCGAGGACGCGGGCCAGCTCGATCAGCGCTCCGGTGCTGGATGCGCCGTCGCTCGCGCCGACGAAGCGGATGGTGCTGAAGCGCTTCGTGTCGTAGTGCGAGCAGACGATGGCCCGCTGCGTATCGCGCGGCGCCGGGCTCTTTCCGGAGGGTGAAAAGCGCGCGATGAGGTTGGTGAACTTCACCGGCCCGCGCGGTGTCTCGTCGGTGAAGCTCTGGCGCTCGACCTCCCATCCGGCGCGGCGCAGTCCGTCTTCGATCAGCGCGCGTGCCTTGCCGAGTTCCGGCGTGCCGGACGGCCGCGGGCCGATCCCGACCTGCTTGCGGACTTCATCAAAGGCGCGTTCGCCGGAGAATTCCTTCCAGATTTCCACCGGAGCCGGCGCACCGGCCGGAGCCGCCGGCTTGGTGGGCGGGAGGATATTCTCGGGCAGCGGCGTGGGAGCCGCGGATGGCGCGGACGGGCCCTTTCCCGTCTCGTGCGGGGGGGGCGCAGGCTGCTCCGCCTTCCGTTTGCAGCCGCCGAGCGCCAAAGCTCCCGCCGCGACCGCGAGAGCGACCAGCCTGAAATCCGACATCTGAAATCTGAAATCCACCCGTCAACTCTCCTCGCCGAGCCCGAGGAGCGCGAGCACGCGCTGCAGGTCGTCATTGCCGTAGTACTCGATCTCGATGCGTCCGCGCTTCTCGCCGTGATGCAGGACGACATGCGTGGCGAGGTGGCTTTGCAGCCGGTTCTGCACGTGCTGATACGCAGGTGCTAGCGCCGGTCCTCCGGCCAAGGATCCGTTTCGCGTCGGCTTCACCGTGCCGCTTTGTGCGAAGTGCTGGGTGACCAGCTTCTCCGCCGCGCGCACGGTCAGGCCGCGGCGGATGATCTCCTCCGCGAGGAGTGCCTGGTCATCCTGCTCCTTCACCGAGAGCAGCACTTTCGCGTGGCCTACGGAGATGCGCTCCTGGGTGAGCCAGCTCTGCACCTGCTCGTGGAGGTCGAGCAGCCGCATGCTGTTGGCAATGCCGGCGCGGCTTTTGCCGACCTTTTGCGCGATGTCCTCCTGCCGCAGGTGAAACTCGTGCGCGAGCCGGGCGAAGGCCCGCGCCTCCTCGATCGGGTTGAGGTCCTCGCGCTGGAGATTCTCGATGAGCGCCAGCTCCAGCACGTCCTGGTCGGAAGCTTCGCGGACGATGAGCGGTGCCTCGGTGAGCCCGGCGCGCTGCGCCGCCCGCCACCGGCGCTCGCCAGCGATCAGCTCAAACTGCTCGCCGCGTTTGCGGGCGATGAGCGGCTGGATGATGCCGTGCTCCCTGATCGAGGCGACGAGTTCATCCAGATGGTCATCGCGGAAAACCGTGCGCGGCTGGAGCGGCGTGGGGAAGATCTGCGTGAGCGCGACGAGCTGCACCCGCTCGCCGCTTTCGACGGCGGGAGTGGGCGACGCGACGCGCGTATTGATCAGCGCGCCGAGACCTTTGCCGAGTGCAGCTTTTGCCATAGGACCGCCGAGGCTATCGGCTCGCCCGCGAAAGGCAACGGCGGAAGATTGTCCGCCGCGCGCCGGGCGCTACGCTCGCGCGATGCTGTTTGAAAAACTCACCGAAGTGCTCGATCCCGAGCCGCACGACGCGGCCCTGAACATGGCGCTGGACGAGGTGCTGCTCGGGCGCGCGGACGGGCCGGTGCTGCGGGTTTACCGCTGGGCGCGGCGGGCGGTGTCGTTCGGGTATTTTGGGAAAGTGGCTGACGTGGAGGCGGCGTGGCCGGGGCGCGAGATGGTGCGCCGGTGGACGGGGGGCGGCATCGTGCCGCATGGCGCGGATGTGACGTACACGCTGATCGTGCCGCGCGGGTGCGCCTTCTTCCGGCTCCGCCCGGAGGAGTCATACCGGGCGATCCACGAGCGCATCGGCGCGCTGCTCTCCACGCAGGGGAAGGCAGTACGCGTGGCGGCGGAGGCGGCGGCGAAGGTCTCCGACGCGTGTTTTGAAAATCCGGCGCGCTACGACCTGCTCGCCGAGGACGGAAAGATCGCCGGCGCGGCGCAGCGGCGCACGCGCGCGGGATTGCTGCATCAGGGGAGCATTCAAGGCGCGGCACTGCCGGCGGATTTCGGCGCACGGCTGGGGAATGCTTTTGCCAGCGAGGTGTCCGCGCGACCGCTCACGGAGGATGCACTTGCAGAGGCACGCGAACTTTCCGCGAAAAAATACGGCACGGACGCGTGGCTGCGGCGCCGGTAGCCGGTGGTGTCGGTCGCAGGAGAGTCGCCCATATCATGTGGCGGCGATGAGCGGCGCGGTTAGGACGATGTGGGAATGCGCGCGAGCGCTGGCGGTGGCGTTCACGGCGCTTGCGCGGGTGCGGCGGCTGTCTATCTTCGCCTGCGTTTTCGCCAAGTTTCCTCCACCATGCGCACACTTCCGATTTTTGCCGCCGCCATCGCCATCGTCGCCCCGCTCCATGCCGCGGTGCAGGTCCCCTCGCCCGCCAATGCCACGCCCGAGCAGTGGACGGCGGCCACGCGGCGCGCGGTGGAGGCGGGCGACTTCGCGGGATGGCGCGACGGGCTGGCAGACGCGCTGCGCTTTGAGATCGCTCCGGGCAGCGCGGCGAAAGCGGACGCGCCCGGCGCGGCGCTGGCGCTGGCGCAGTGGCGGCTGCTGCGCGATGCGCTGGCGGGCGAGCCGGATGCGCTGGCAAAGGTGGCGTCGGGCGAGAATGGGAAGGAATTCCTCGTGTGGCTGCTGACGAACCGGGAGGCGCTCGAGGATTACCACGGCATCGCGTCGGTCCTGAAGCTGAAGGCGAAGCGCACGCATGGGCTGGAGGGCTGGCGCGAGATCTGGAACGCATGCAGCGAGTCGCGCGAGCCGGGCCTCTGGCGGCGCGTGGCCACGGCATGCGCGGCGGCTTTCGCGGAGCCACGGGGCACGACTTCGCCGCGGGAGCGCTTCGACTTTTTCCACAGCAGCCACGCGGCCGGGCAGCTCGTGCCGTATTTTGAAAAGGCGCTCCCCTTTGAG
>JAYTML010000496.1:0-2293 GCA_043728655.1 Chthoniobacter sp.
ACGGCCGGCACGGCGAGGTGCTCGACGGCGAGGATGGTGAGGCCGATGGAGGCGAGCATCGTCACGAGCTGCATCGCGAGGATGATTTTCTTGCGGTTCCAGCGGTCGGCGGCGAGGCCCGCGGGGATCGAGAGCAGGACGATGGGCACCGCGCCCATGAGGCCGACGAGGCCGAGCGCGGTGGCGGAGTGCGTGCGCTGGAAAATCTCGTAGCCGATGGCGATTCCGAGCACCTGCCGGCCAAAGGACGAGATGAGATTGCCGACGGCGTAGAAGCGGTAGTCCGTCGAGCGAAACGCGGCGTAAGGGTCGCGCTGGGTCGCGGGCGGGTCGGCGGGCATGAAGAGGGAAGGGTTGGGGAGTGAAGGTGAAAGTGAAAGTGGAAAGTGGCTGGCGGCGGGTGGCGGCCCGCCGCGCGCGAGCACTTTCCACTTTCACTTTCCGTCGCCGCTTCCCACATTCCGGAAACGGCCAGTTTTCTTATGAAATACCGCACTTACCTCATCTTCGGAGCGCCCGGCAGTGGCAAGGGCACCCAGGGCAAAATCCTCGGCGCCATCCCGCGTTTCTTTCACTGCGCGTGCGGCGATGTCTTCCGCGAGCTCGATACGCGGACGCCGGTCGGCCAGGCCTTTCTCGAGTACTCCAGCCGGGGCGAACTCGTGCCCGACGAGATCACGGTGAAGCTCTGGATGGCGCGCATCGGCGACATGGTGGGCTCGCACATTTTCAAGCCGGACATCGATTCGCTCGTGCTCGACGGCATCCCGCGCAGCGTGAGCCAGGCGGAGATCATGCGCGACATGATCGAGGTGAAGCGCGTCTTTCACCTCTCGTGCCCCGACCGCGAGGCGCTTGTGGGGCGGTTGAAAAAGAGGGCGCTGAAGGAGAACCGCTTTGACGATGCGAACGAGGAGACGATCCGCCGCCGGTTGGAGACTTACGACGCGGAATCCAAGCCAGTACTGGATTTCTACGGACCGGAACTCGTCACGGACATCGACGCCACGCAGACGCCGGTGAAGGTGCTGATGGATATTCTGAAGGCGGTAGGGTGAGGAAAATCCAAAATCCGAAGCTCGAAATCCGAAACAAATTCCAAGTGCGTGAATTGGTGAAAACAGACCGCGCGTGCGTCGTGGCAATTTTCGGACTTGCTGACTTTTCGGATTTGTTTCGGATTTCGGATTTCGGATTTCGAATTTTCCGCTAATGCGCGCCGTCTTCATGGGCACCGGCGAGATCGGCGTGCCCGCCTTCCGCTGGCTGCTCGACTCCGCGGAATGCGAGGTCGTGGCGGTGGTGACCCAGCCGGACAAGCCGGCGGGGCGGAAGCTGGAGCTGCGGGCGTCGGCCATCAAACAGCTCGCGGCGGAGCGCGGCATGCCGGTCCTCCAGCCGGTGAAAATGCGCGCGCCGGAGGCCGTGGCGGAGATCGTGGCGCTGCGGGCGGACGTGATCGTGGTCATGGCCTACGGGCAGATCCTGCCAAAGGCGGTGCTGGATGCCGCGCGGCTGGCCTGCCTGAATCTGCACGCCTCGCTGCTGCCGCGCTGGCGCGGCGCCGCGCCGATCCAGGCGGCGATCGAGGCGGGGGACGCGGCCAGCGGTGTGACGGTCATGTACATGGCCGAGGGGCTCGACACCGGCGACATCCTGCTGATGCGCGAGACGCCGATCACCGACACCGACACCGGCGGCTCGCTGCACGACCGTCTCGGCCTGATCGCCGCGGAGGCGCTCGCCGAGGCGCTGCCACTCGTCGCCGCAGGCACCGCGCCGCGCTTTCCGCAGGATGAAACGCGGGCGAACTACGCGCCGAAGCTGACGCGTGAAAACGGGCGGATCGACTGGGCGGCGACCCCGGCGGAAATCGACCGCCGCATCCGGGCGATGAATCCCTGGCCGGCCGCGCACACGTTTCTCCCGACCCCAGCCGGGCCGCGCCAGATGAAGGTTTTCGCGGGCTCACCGCAGCCTGTCGGGCCGGCGCAGCCGGGCGAAGTGCTGCGCGCGGACGACTCCGGCCTGCTCGTCGCCGCAAAGGGCGGCGCGGTGTTGCTGGGCGAGATCCAGATCGAGGGCAAACGCCGCATGGTCGCGGGCGAATTTCTCCGCGGGCACGCCATCGCGCCCGGTACTGTGCTCGGCTGAGATGGCGCGCCCTTCCGCAGCCCAGCGCCAGCTCGACGACCTCGTCACACGCCTCCGCGCCTGCACGCGGTGCCCGAAGATGCATCGCCCGGCGGTCTCCGGCGGCGCGATCCTCAGCCGGGTGATCTCGGTCGGACAG
>JAYTML010000497.1:0-3546 GCA_043728655.1 Chthoniobacter sp.
GCTTTCCAGTCCTCGCTAAAGGGCCTCGGCCTGCTCCTGCTCATGGCCGTGCTCGTGATCTATCTCGTGCTCGGGATTCTGTATGAAAGTTTCATCCACCCGATCACGATCCTCTCCGGCCTGCCGAGCGCGGGCTTCGGCGCACTCGTCGCGCTGCTCGTCTTCGGCATGGAGCTGAATGTGTACGGCTTCGTCGGCATCCTCATGCTCATCGGCATCGTGAAGAAGAACGCGATCATGATGATCGACTTCGCGCTCGAAGCGCAGCGGAAGGAAGGCAAGGCGCCCGCCGAGGCCATCTACGAGGCGTGCCTCATCCGCTTCCGCCCGATCATGATGACCACCATGGCCGCGCTCATGGGCACGCTGCCCATCGCCCTCGGCATCGGTGCGGGTTCCGAATCGCGCCGCCCGCTCGGCATCGCCGTGGTCGGCGGACTCATCGTCTCGCAGCTCCTCACGCTCTACATCACGCCAGTGATCTACATCTACCTGGAGCGGCTGCAGGGGCGGAAAAATGGGACGCCAGCCGGCGCGAAGCCAACGACCGCGGTGCGGAAACTGGCAGGGGCGGCAGCCTGAAAGACGGACAATTCCGCCTAAGCCACGGGAGCGTCCGCCGGCACCCCGGACTCGACGAGCATGTCCGGCTCCGGGGAAAATGCCGCTGCCAATGCCATGCCGCGCGGCTGCACATTGGGCACGCCCACCCCTTGCGGCTGCGCGAAGCTGATCTTGGAGCGCGCCAGCAGCGTGCCCAGGCAGAGATCCGCGATCGGCAGGATGACGTTGAAGTTCTTGTGCATGTAGCGGTGATGCAGAATGTGATGCCCGTTCAGGCGGCGGAAGAGCCACGAGCGCTCGACGCGGCGCGCTTTCGGCAGGTGCATGCACCAGTGCAGGTATTCATAGACGGCGTAGTAGCCGGCGATGGCGAGCGCCGCACCCGCGGCGACAGCCCAGCTCCCGATGACCCACGCCAGGCCCAGCATCGGAACCATGCCGATGACGATCAGGACCGGGCCATTCCACCAGGCCATGGGAATGGTCTCCTTGTCGGCTTCATCACGCAGGTGGTAGGTGTGGTCGCCTTTGAAGGTGTGGTGGTGGACGACGGCATGCGCCTCAAAAGGGTAGCGCAGCCAGCCCAGCGGCCGGTGCATGACGAAGCGGTGGAGCACCCACTCAAAAAACGAAACGAAGACGAGCCCGCTTAGGAAGCCGGTGAGTGACCACAAAATGGATGGGAGCATGGGAATGAAAAACGGCACGCGTGGGAGGATTCCCAGAGCGCGCCGCGGGCCGGAAGACTCGCGAGATCGCCTCCCGAGGCAATCGGAATCTCTGCGAACCGCTGAAATTTCCGTGCGCGCTTCAGCCAGCCAGCGCGGCATCGATCATCGCGCGGCGTTCGCCGGGCTGGCTCCAGCGCCAGCGGTGCTCCTCGTCGAGCGAGGCGATGGGGTCGAAGTAGAGGAACTCTTTGCCGGGTTTCACGCTCGGGCTTTCAAAGACGCTGATGCCAGTCGCCCGGTCGTAGCGCTCGGAGCTGTGGACGTCGCGCTTTCCACCGCCGCCGGGCGTGTCGAGGACGAAGGCGGGCGTATTGAATCCCGCGGTCGCGCCGCGGACGTGCTTCTCCAAATGCTGCGCGGTGGCGAGCGGGGTGCGGAGATCCTCCACGCCGGGGACCATGTCGTGCACATAGACGTAGTAGGGGTGGACGTTCACGTAGCTGAGCCGGCGGACGAGCCGGGTCATGGTCGCCGGGTCGTCATTGACGGTGCGCTGGAGCACGGTCTGGCAGCGGACGTGGATGCCGCGTCCTGTGAGGACGTTCATGGCGTCGCGCGTGATGGCGGTGATCTCGTTCGGGTGATTGAAATGCGTGTGGACGACGACGTCTTTGCCCATGCCGCGCCCCAGCTCCACGACGCGGGTCAGCGCGTCAGTCCACGCGTGGTCGCTGAGGATTTTCTGCGGCTGCACGCACAGGCCTTTCGTGGCGTAGCGGATGCGGCGGATATTCGGCATCTGCAAAAGGCGCTCGCCGATGAGCTGGAGATGGGCGGCGCTGAGGTTGTAGCTGTCGCCGCCGGAGATGACGATGTCCTCGAGATCCGGCTGCGCGGCGATGTAGGCGAAGGCCTGCTCCCAGCGTGAGAGATTGGCGCTGAGCTTGAGCTTTTCCACGGCGTCGGTATCGCCGCCGACAGCGTAGCTGCGGGTGCAGAAGCGGCAATAGACCGGACAGGAATCCTGCGGGAGAAAGAGCGCCTTGTCGCGGTAGCGGTGCGTGAGGCCGGGGACGGGCGAGTCCTCGCGCTCATTGAGCGAGTCGTAGCGCAGCATCGGGTGATCGGCCTGCTGCTGGCTGCGGAGCGGGAGAAACTGGGTGCGGATCGGGTCGGTGTCCGGCGTGCGCCAGTCGATGAGCGCGAGGAGATAGGGCGAGATGCGCAGGGCCATCGGCGCGTTTTTCACGCCGGCGTCGAGATCGTCGCAGAAGCCGGCGGGGGCTAGGTCCGCGAGCGTTTCGCGGAGCTGGCGGGTGTTGGTGACGGAGTGGCGGTTTTGGAAAGTGTGGGTGCGGAATTCGGCGGCGGAGACGTGCGCGTAGGCGGGGATGCCGCGCCAGAATTCATCGCTGCGGAGGTCGCGATGATCGGTGGCGGAGGGCGCGGCGGACGGCGGGTCAACGTGGGCGGTGTCGAGGAACATGGCGGTTTGGAGTTGGGTTGGGTTTGTCGGAAAAAGATCGTCAGCCGGCGCTCAGGCGGCCTTGCGTGAAACGGAGCGGGCGGACTTGCGCGGCGGCGGCGCCTCGGCAGACATCGCCGCGAGCACATCGGCAAGCGTGCGGAGGGCGAGGGCCGACTCCAGCGCGCTCTGCGCGGAGGCGAAGACCTCATCCAGCACACGCTCGATGCCCGCCCCGACCGGACAGCGCTGATTTGGCTGATGCGGATGCTGGGAAAACGATGCCGCCGGCTCGATCGCGCGGTAGATGACATCGAGCGGGATCTCCTCCGGCGCCGCGCAGAGCGTCGCCCCGCCGCACGAGCCTTTTTGCGTGGTGACGAGCCCGGCGTGGCGCAGGCGCGAGAGCAGGCGGCGAATCACCACCGGATTCGTATTCACGCTCCCCGCGAGAGCGTCCGAGCACACTCCCCCGCCCTCGCGCTTCAGGGCGAGCACCGCGAGGACGTGGACTGCAAAGGCAAAACGGCAACTGGAGGCCATCGGTGGCGGTTATGTAACAATCGCGGTTACAGATGTCAAACCCTCCGCCAGCGGCCTCTGCCCCCCGCCTGGAGCGCGGCGTGCTACATGCAGCCGTGAGAAAAAGCCGGGCGATTCCCCAGGAAAAGCCCGCCTCAGGGACCGTGGCCCGCGGTCTGCTAAAGACACTCCCTTATCTGAAACAAGCCCAGCGCCTCCCGGCGCGCGTTTCTCTATGCCCGCACTATCCTCTTCGCCGTCCCGAGCCGCATCACAGACGCCTCATGCCGGCTGGCCCGATGCGCAGCGCCTCGGCTCGCAGCT
>JAYTML010000498.1:0-4782 GCA_043728655.1 Chthoniobacter sp.
GCCAGCGTGTTCGCCACGGCCTCCGGGTGCGCGCGGAAAAGCTCCGCCATCTCCGCTGGCGATTTGAAATACAGCTCCGGCGTGTACTTCATCCGGCGCTCGTCGGTGACATTCGAGCCCGTGCCGATGCAGATCATCACGTCATGCGCCTCGTGGTGCGCGCGTTCGAGAAAGTGCACGTCGTTTGCCGCCACGAGCTGCAGCCCCAGCTCCTTGCCGATGCGCGGCAGGGCGGCGTTGCACTTGAGCTGGGCCTCGATGCCGTGGTCGTGCATTTCGAGGAAAAAATTCTCCGCGCCGAGGATGTCGCGGTACTGCCCCGCCAGCTCCACCGCCTTCGCGTAATTGTCCGCGACGATCGCCGAGTTGACCTCGCCTTTCAGACATCCGCTCAACCCGATCAGCCCCGCCGAATGCGCCGCCAGCAGTTCCTTGTCGATGCGCGGCTTGTAGTACATCCCGTTCAAGTGCGCCTCGGTAACGAGCTTCACGAGGTTCGCGTAGCCGGTGTTGTCCTTCGCCAGCAGGGTGAAATGGTGCGCCGTGTCCCGGCCATTTCCCGTCCCGCGGTCAAGGTGCGAACCCGGCGCCATGTACACCTCGCACCCGATGATCGGCTTCACGCCGTGCTTCTTTCCCTCCTGAAAAAACTCGATCGCCCCGAAAAGATTCCCGTGATCCGTGATCGCCACCGCCGGCATCCCCAGCGCCTTCGCCTTCTGCATCAGCTCCGGGATGCGCACCGCGCCGTCGAGGAGCGAATACTCGGTGTGCAAATGGAGGTGAACGAACGAATCGGCGGACATGGGGCAAAGTTCGCGAATGGCGGGGCGCGTCGCAAGCGTGCGCGCGGCGAAAATCTTTTCCCGTCGCTGCAAGACAGGAAAAGGATGCGAAATCGGGAAACGCGCGGCATGGTTATTGGCGTGAATGATTCCGAAACATCGCGCGCCGAGGTGGGCCTTGAAGTGCGCAGCTACTTTGTCCGCGGTCGCAATGCGCTGCTGACGCGCGCGGATTTTGGCGAGCTGTATGTGGACTACTACCTCCACCAGGGGCAGCTCGGGGCGCAGCACAATCCGGCGCATGATGAGCTGCTGAAGCAGGCGCTGGCCGCGGTCACGCTGCACTCGGCGTCGCGCCCGTGGAGCGAGTCGGTGGCGTGGACCATCCATTTCCAGAACCCGATGCTGAATCTTTTCGTGGCCGGGGACAACCGGCTGGGCACCGTGGTCGGCCAGCTTTTCACGGAGGGGGTGAAGGAGGACGGGCGGCAGCTCTTTGTGGCGGACGTGGTGTGTGAGCGGGCGGAGGCGCGGCGGAGCGCGGTGGAGTTCACGGGCCCGGATGTCTTCCGCGCGGTGGAGCAGTACTACGCGCAGAGCGAGCAGCGGCCGGCGCGCTTTTTCCAGTACGGGGAGGAGGATTTCGTCTTTCTCACTGCGCAACCTCAGTGCGATCTGGCGTGGCTGGAGGGGATGGATGACGCGGCGATCCTGACGCTCGATCACACGGAGGAGCTGAGCCTGCTGGAAACGCGGCGCTACCGCTGGGAGTGCGGGTGCACGCAGGCGCGGATGTTTGCGGTGCTGGCGCATGTCATGCGTTCGGATGCGGACGGGCTCTTTGGCACGGAGGAGGCGCTGCGGATCAGTTGCCCGCGGTGCGGGGCGCGGCATACGGTCACGCGCGAGGCGCTGGAGGCCTACGTGGCGGCGGCGGCGCGCGGGGAGTGATGGATGAATTACAATCCGCGCCGGGCGCCATCCATTCTCTCGCCATGACTTCATCGCCAGGCACAGCCACGGACTACGAGCAGCGCTTCGGCGGCATCGCGCGGCTGTATGGAAAGGCTGGACTGGAGCGGCTGCGGGCCGCGCACGTCTGCGTGATCGGCGTGGGCGGCGTGGGCTCGTGGACGGTGGAGGCGCTCGCGCGGTCGGGTGTGGGCGCGGTGACGATGATCGATCTCGATGATGTGTGCGTCACGAATGTGAACCGCCAGCTCCCGGCGCTCGATGGACAGATCGGCCGGGCGAAAGTGGAGGTGCTCGCTGACCGCGTGGGGCTGATCAATCCGGGCTGCGTGGTCACGGGCGTGAGCGATTTTTTCACGCCAGCGAGCGCCGCGCGGCTGCTGGAGGTGCGCTACGATTTCGTGATCGATGCGACGGACAAGCTCTCGAACAAATGCGCGATCATCACGGGCTGCCGCGAGCGCTCGATCCCGGTGCTGACGATGGGCGGCGCGGGCGGCAAGCGCGACGGCACGGCGGTGCGCGTGGCCGATCTCGCGCACACGGAGCAGGACGAGCTGCTGCGGCAGGTGCGGCGGAAGCTGCGGCGCGATTTCGGATTCTCGCGGGATGTTCTGTCAGACTTCGGCGTGCCGTGCGTGTACTCGCCGGAGCAGCCGGTCTATCCGTGGTCGGGCGGCACGTGCTCGCGCGAGCCGGAGCCGGGCGGGAGCCTGACGCTGGATTGCGCGACGGGATTCGGGACGGCGACGTTTGTGACGGGCGCGTTCGGTTTCGCGGCTGCGGGTGCGGTGGTGGAGAGGATCGCGCTCAGCGCGTGAGCGGGACGCCAAAGAGGCGCGCGAAGTTCTCCGCGACCTGGCCAGCGAGCTGATCGACGGGGACGCCGCGGATCTCGGCGAGCGCGGTGTAGGCGAGGGCAAGGTTGGCGGGATGATTGATCGCGGCGCCGTCCGCGTCCTGGAGCGGGTGCGTGTTGCGCTCATCCGGCGGGCGCATGTCGGGCGCGTCGGTCTCGATGAGGATGCGGTCGGCGGGGATGTCGCGGAAGACGGCGCGCTGGGCGGCCTTTCGCTCGTGGAGGTAGTAGGCGTTGAATGAAAAGTAAGCGCCGCGCGATGCGAAGCCGCGCACCATTTCGCCCGGCCCGCCGTACGCGTGGAGGAGGAAGCCGCGCGCGGGGACGGGGTGCTCGCGGAGGATGTCCCAGAGCGGACCCCAGGCGCGGAGGCAGTGGATGGTCGCCGGGACATCGCGCTCGGCGGCGAGGGCGAGCTGGGCGGTGAAAACCTCGCGCTGCTGCTCGGGGTCGTGGCCGGCGATCCAGCGGTCGAGGCCGATCTCGCCGATGCCCGCGCCGGGATGCGCGTCGAGGGCTTCGCGCAGCCGCGCGATCCAGCCGGGCGAGCGCGTGGCGACATGCCATGGATGCAGGCCGAAGGACGGCACGATCCACGCATGCTCGCGGGCGAGCGCGGCGACTGCCGGCCAGTCGTCTTCGCGCGTGCCATTCACGACGGCGCGCGCGACGCCGATGCGCGCGAGTTCGGCAAAGATCGCGGGGCGATGCGGCACGAGGCGGGCGTCGTGGAGATGATTGTGGGCGTCGATCATGGCGGGACGTCCGCGGCGAAGTCGCGGATGGCGCGATGGATTTGCGCCAGGCCGTTGAGCCGGGTGGGGGAGAGGTGCAGGTCGAAGCCGAGCGCCTCGATGACGCCGGGCGGCCAGGCGACGATGGCGGCGGGAGTTTCGCCGTCGTAAAGCTCGGCCAGCAGCGCGGCGAGGCCTTTGACCAGGGCCGAACCGGCGGCGATGCGAAAGTGGCAGCGTCCGTTTTCCACGGAACCCGCGAGCCAGACGACGGACGAGCAGCCGCGGACGAGATGCGCGTCGGTGCGCTCGGCGGCGGTCACGTCCGGCCACCGCTGTCCGCGCGCGACGACGGCGGCGAGACGCTCGTGGCGGTCTTCGATGAGGGCGAAGCGGGCGACGAGCTGACGCTGTTTTTCCGCGAGAGGCATGCGCTCTACTAAAGCGCGCGGGCGTTTCGTGCCGAGGGAATCTTGCGTGCGCGAATCAGAACCACGCGCCGCCGATCATCCATGCGCCCCAAGCGACGAGCGCGACGCCGACCGCCGAGCCGAGCCGCATCCCGTGAGGCACGACTTTTTCCAGCAGCACGAGCACGGTGATGACGGCGACCCAGAGCATATTCATCACGCCGGCCACGAAGAGCAGCGCCATCAGCAGCCAGCAGCAGCCCGTGCAGTACGCGCCGTGCCGGATACCCATCGAGAGCGCGCCGCCCGCACCCTCGCGCCAGTCGCCGAGCAGGAAGCTCAGCGGCGATCGGCAATGGCGGAGGCAGGCGCGTTTCCACGGCGTCCACTGGAATGCGCCCGCGCCGATCAGGAGCACGCCGCCGAGCAGCGGGCTGGTGCTGGTCATCATCGGCGAAAGCAGGGCCGCACCGTGGAGCGCCCACTGCCCGAATGCAGCGGCAAGACTGAACGCGCTCCAGACGATGAGGTAGCCGAGCAGAAACAAACCGGTGGGCACAAACGGCCGCTCCTGCTCGCGGCGCTGGCGGTTGACGTGCGCGAAGGTGAGGATCATCGGCGCGGCGGAGGGGATCATCATGGCCACCATCATCTCGCTCCACATGAGGAAAAGCGGGAGGAGCGCGCCGACGGCCCACGGCTGCGTGTCCGGCCCGGACATGGCCATGCCCAGGCACTGGCAGACGCCGGTCTGCTCCATGCCGTGCGCCTCGTAAAGCATGTAGCCCCACGCCACGGCCGTGACGCCGGCGAGCGCCGCGATCACGATGACGCGGTCATGCCGGAGCGCGGCGGCGAGCGGATCTGCGCCGTTCATCGGCAGAGGCGGCGCGGGGTCAGTTGCCGTAGTTCACGCGCGAGACGAAACCCGCCTTGTCCGGCCACGAGAAGCTCAGTCCGGGCACGTTCACGCGGCACTCCTTTCCGGAGACCGCCTCGGCGCTTTGAAAAATGAACCCGGT
>JAYTML010000499.1:0-1776 GCA_043728655.1 Chthoniobacter sp.
ATGAGCTACGAGATCGCGCTCGAGGCGCAGCGGGTCGAAGGCGGGGACTTCTTCTGCGGACTGACTTTTCCCTACGGCGACACGCACTGCACTTTTGTCATCGGCGGCTGGGGCGGCTCGCTCGTCGGCCTGTCGAGCATCAATGGCGACGACGCTTCGGAGAACGAGACGACGAAGTTCGTAAAGTTCGAGAAAGGGCGCTGGTACAAGATCCGCGTGCGGGTGACGCCGGCGAAAATCGAGGCGTGGATCGACGACGACCAGATGCTGAACGTGGAAACCAAGGACAAGAAGATCAGCATGCGCGCGGGCGAGATCGAGCTGTCGAAACCGTGCGGCATCGCCACGTTCCGCACGCAGGCGGCATTCCGGGAAATCCGGCTGCGCCCGCTCGGCGACGCGAAGTAACCGCGCCCTCTCTCAACCGATGAAACAACACATCCGAACGCTCGCACTCATCGCCTTCGCCGCCGCCGCACCGCTCGCGGACGCGGCGGAAAAACCCGCTGCCGCCGCCCCGGCGCCCGCCGCGAAAACCTACGCGCCGACAGACCTCGACGGCCTGCGCGCAGCAAAAGGACAGACCGTGGCCGTGGAAGGCACGATCGTGAAGCAGGGCGAATCCAAGACCGCGACGGTGCGCTATCTGAACTTCACGGAGAAGCACCAGGCGAGCATCTCGCTCGTCTTCTTCGTGTCGAAAGGCGCGGGCGATTTCACCAAGGAAAAGCTGACGAATTTCGTCGGGAAAAAAGTGCGCGTGACCGGCGTGATCGGGGAATACAACGACGCCCCGCAGATCGAAATCCGCAGCCTCGACCAGCTCAAGCTCGTGCCATGAAACCTGCGTCCGCCCTTTTCCAAACCGTACTGGCCGCGGCGCTCCTCGGCTCGCAGGCGCTGGCGTGGGATGCAGGCGGGCACATGCTCACCGGGCAGATCGCGTGGGAGCGGCTGCGGCCCGATGTGCGCGCAAAAGTGAGCGCGCTTGTGGCGAAGCTGCCGAACGAATACAACGCGGGGCAGCCCTACAATTTCGTGACCGCGCCGACGTGGATGGACGACATGCGCTCGATGCCGAAATATCCGTGGTCGAAGCTCCACTACGTGACGCTGGAATACACGGCGACCGGCACGCCAATCGTGATCCCGGAGCCGCCGCACCTCCTCTCGGGCATCGAAGAAAGCATCGCCGCGCTCAAGGCCGCGGGCACGCCGGACGAGCGGCGCGTGGAGGCGCTCGGGATGCTGATGCACTTCGTGGGCGACGTGCATCAGCCGCTCCATGCCACGGACTGGGCCGGCGACCGCGGAGGCAATGGCTACCTGATCACCGGCATCCCATTCAGCGACCTCATGCCCAAGATGGTCGCGAACCTGCACACGTTTTGGGACAAGGCATACCGCTTTGACACAAAGGCGGGAAAGCCCGCGGAGATGTGGCGCTGCCCGGATATCAAGGCCCGGCCGAAGCTCCCCGGCCAGGGCATCATCGCCGAGCAGGCGCGCGAGCTCATGCTGCGCTTCCCGGAGGCGTCGCTCTATCAGCTCTCGGAAAAAGGCGGCGCGCTCGCCTGGGCGCGCGAGAGCCATCTCATCGGCTGCCTCGCCGCGTACCCGCAGCGGCCCTATCCCGCCGCGGATGAACCGGCCGCGCTCTCGCCGGAGTTCATCGGCAAGGCGCACGAAATCGCCGGGCAGCGCGTGGCGCTCGCCGGCTACCGGCTGGGAAATCTGCTCAACGAAATCTTCGGCGCGGCGGCGAAGCCGTGAACC
>JAYTML010000500.1:0-3346 GCA_043728655.1 Chthoniobacter sp.
GCCAGGGCGCCCGCGAGATCGTTGCGACTGGCGCACACCTGCCCGAGCACGTAATGCGCGCGCGCCGCCTTCGGATCGTCCTCAACAGCCTTCCGAAGCTCCAGCACGCCTTCGTCTGCCTTCCCGCTCCTCACCAGCGCCGCGCCCAGATCCGTCCGGCTGTCGGCGTCGCGCGGATCGTGCCGCAGCATGGCCCGCGCGAAACCGATGCTGTCGCGCAGCCCGTAGTTTGCAAAATAGTCCTTTCGCAAAACCGCCAGATCGGCCGCATTCCGCGGCAGAAGCTGGAAAAAGAGATCGCCCATCTCGTCGGAAGTCTGCGGCCCGTAATACACCTGCCGGGGCGGCTGATGCGGATTGCGGATGTTTCCCGCCGAATTGTCGTACGTGCAGCGCATCCGGAGCTTCGTGCCTTTTGGGAGAATGGGCGGCGTCGCATACTGATAGTCGCCCTGCCAGTTGAAGTCCCACTGGCGGATGGTGATCAGCTCCTGGCGGCTGCCATCCGGCAGCTCCGCCCAGCCTCGCACTTCCTTGCCGAGATAGTGGAGATGCGGAAAGACGCCCACCACTTCCACATCGACCGCCAGCGTGTACTCCGACTCGATCGCGTAATCCTTTTCACCCGGCGGAATCGCAAGCTCCGTGGACCGCAGAAGCGCGACGAACGCCTCCCGCACTGGCGGCTCATCCGTGAAATAAAGCGCGACGCTCATCTGCACCTGCTCCGGCTTGCCCGACGGACGCATGTGGCTCTGGATCACGAGATCGGAGTGCCCGCGCAAAACCCACGCCGTGCCCGCCGGCACAGGCAGCACGCGCTTTCCCGGCTGCCACGTCAGCAGATGCCCCTGCGGCCGCCCCGCGCCGCGGCCGGCGCTCATTCCCGGATATCCCGGCTCGGTTTCCCGCGCCGCGCGCGCCCGCGCATCGCCCGTGGTGTCGAGCAGCAGCGCCACATGGTGCACCACCCGCGCATTGCCGGGACGGATCTCGATGGCCCGTACGTAGCGATCCGCCGGCACCACATCCGGCAGCACGAAATTGCGGTACACATCCCGCCCGTCCGCCGGCAGCGTGTACGGTGCCGGCATCGTCACCACCAGATCGGGCTTCCCGAGCTGCCATTCGTCGCTCCACGCGGGCTTCGCCTTCAGGTCCGCCTTCGCCCCCTCCGGCGCGCCTGCTTTCCACCAGCGGCCGATCGTCGCGATCTGCGCGTCCGTCAGCCGGCGCTCACCCACAAACTCCAGCGCCCCGTGCTCCGGCAGCCACGGCGGCATGAAACGGCTCGCCGTCACCTCGGCGATGGTCTTCGCGCGCTTCCTCACCTCCCGGTAGTCCGCCAGATTGAACGGCCCGATGCCGCCCGGATGATGGCAGACGATGCAGTTCCCGAAGATGATCGGCGCCACGTCGCGGTTGAAAGTCGGCGCGGGCTCCGGCGGCGGCGGCTTGCCCCACGACGCTGCGGATGCAAACAGCAGCGCCGCGCATCCGGTGATAGCGGCAAAAATGATGCGGGGCTTCATGCTGACGGGGCGCGCCTTTGCACGGACTTTCACCACGGAAAACCCCGGCGCCAAACCAGCCGCCCGCCTACTGCGGCGCGCCGGTCTTGAAAGGCCAGTTGCCCGGTGCAGCACCCGCTGCACCTGCCGGCTTCGCGCCCGCCTTGCCTTTCGCCTCGGCGAGGAGCGCGTTCCACTTGTCCGCGGCCTTGTAGCCGCCGCTGCTCGCCAGCACCTTGCCGTGCGAGTCCGTGACCACGATGAAGGGCAGCGTGCTGCCAAAGTTTTCCTTCCCGTACTTCCTCATGAATTCGCCCTCGGTCTTCGCGTCGTCGATATTCAGATCGCCCATCACGTACTCAGCCGAGGTCACCGAGATCTTGCCGTCCTTGATCATCGCCTTGGTCGCGTTGCAGTTCCCGCACGTCGGACGCCCGAGGAGGATGAAAGCCATCTTCTGATCCTTAGCCGCCGCGCTCAGCGTCTTGCGGAATTCGGTCTCCGCCTGCGGCGCCTCCGCAAGCGCGGACGTGGCGAGGGCGGCGATGACGGCGAGGAATACGACGGGGGTTTTCATAGTGGCGAGGTTGGGGGTTCGGCGGGAAAACAAGCGCATCCGCGCCCCGGAGTCGAGCCGCAATCCGGCGCGGTCACGCCCGCGATCCGCGCAGCGCGCCCGTCAGCAGCTCGCGCTCTTCCTTTCGCAGCACGCCGTAAAAAACCGCGGGCACGAAGACCACAGCCTGCCCGAGCGCCAGCAGCACAAGCCGCAGATACGTCGGCTCGATGAACTGCCGCACCGCGAGGAACCAGAGGCCGAGCGGCAGCAGGCACTTCAGCGCGGTGCCGAAAAGCGCATCGGCATAGAACGCGCGCATCGGCACGCCCGCGGTGCGGCAGACGATGACGGGGAAGACGAAAAGAAATCCCAGCGTCAGCTCGATCGCCGTGCCGAGCGCGACGCCGTTCATCCCGTAATGCCTTGCGAGGAGCAGGCTCGCGGTGAGATTTAGGACCGCCGCGCCCGCGCCGTACCACGCGAGCAGGTGGTGTTTCGACAGGCCGTACAGCAGCCCCACGCCCGGCGTCTGCGCGAGCGCGAGCGCGAATGGCCCCGCGAGAATCAGCAGCACGGTGACGCTGCCGGGAAAGCCCGGCCCCATCCAGCGCGTGATGAATGCGCCGCCGTAAAACGCGAGGCTCGCGCCGATGAAGACCGAGATGATCGTGCTCACGCGGGTGGCGCTGAGAAAGCGCTCGCGCACGAGGTCATGCTCGCCGCGTCCCTGGTAGCGGCTGAAGACCGGCATGAGTTGCCCGCCCACGAGATTCCCCACCAGCTCGACGAAGTACTCCATGAAGCGCGCTCCGATCGAGTAGTGCGTGATGAGATTCACCGAGAGCACGCTCGCGATGACGATGGAATCCAGCTTGAAGCGCACCTGCTGCGTGACCGCGATGATGAACGAGCGCCAACTGTAATCCATGAGGCTCGCGCGCGTGTCCTTGCGGTAGAATCGGAGGCCCATCCGCAGCGAGGGAAAAGCGCGGCGCGCAAACACGATCGTGAGCACGTACTCCAGCACGCCAGCCGCCGCCGTGATGAACGCGAGGGTGATGACCCCGTAGCCAGCGCGGAGGAAAACCCAGATCAGCAGGTTCGCGGTGAAAAGCTTCACGAGTCCCGCGAGCGCGATGAAGTCGTAGCGCAGGTACGCCTTCAGCACGCCCTGGAAAATCCGAACGGGAAACCCGACGGCGACAAGCGTGCCGACGATCAGCACGCACGCGCGCACGACCGGCACCTCGGCGGGATTCGCCGTGAAATGCCCCGC
>JAYTML010000501.1:0-2526 GCA_043728655.1 Chthoniobacter sp.
GGATGCACCATCTGTTTCAGATGTATCCGCGACAGCTCGCGCGTGCCCCGCCGCAGCAACGGCGCATCGACCGTGAACCCGTCCTCCTCCGGCCAGCCCCAGACCAGCGCCAGATATTCCTTTTCCACCCGCCGCGCCATCATCTCCAGCCCCAGCTTTCGCGCCGCCGCCGCCGTCTTCGCGATCAAAGTGATCCCGCTCGTCTCGCGGTCGAGCCGGTTGATGAGAGAGACCTGCCCGCCGTTCGCGATCTCGTACGAGAGCAGATCCCGCAGCCCGTCCCACAGCGTGAACCCGCACCCAGGCCGGCTCGGATGCACTGCGAGATGCGGCGGCTTGTCCACGACGATCCACTCCGCGCTTTCGTCGAGGACGGCGAGAGAGAAGTTAAGAGTTGAGAGTTGAGAGTTGAGAGCCACTTCTCGAAAAGCGATACGCTTCCCATTTCTACGCGCCCGGACAAAAGTCCGCGACGAATTCCGTCTGCGCTATCGACCACACGTTGCGCGGCTCTCAACTTTCAACACTCATCCTCCCCTGATCTCCCTCCGGCACATCTCCCGCCGCTACGGCGGCATCGCCGCGCTCGACGACGTCTCGCTCGACATCGCACCGTTCGATTTCGTCTCCATCACCGGCCCGAGCGGCTGCGGAAAAAGCACGCTCATGCACCTCATCGGCGGGCTCGACACGCCGAGCGCGGGCGAGCTGACCGTCGATGGCCTCCCGCTTCACACCGCCACCGAAGCCGAGCTCACCCACTACCGGCGGCACAAGCTCGGGATCGTCTTCCAGTTTTTTAATCTGCTCCCGACCATGAGCGTCTTTGAAAACGTCTGCCTCCCCCTGCTCCTGCGCGGCGAGCCGATGGCGGACGCGCGCCCAAAAGCGGACGCCATCATCGAGCTCGTCGGTCTCGCCGACCGCGCCCGCCACGGCATGCACCAGCTCAGCGGCGGCCAGCTTCAGCGCACCGCCATCGCCCGCGCACTCGTCCACGAACCGAGCGTCCTGCTCGCCGACGAACCGACCGGAAACCTTGATTCCGCCAGCGCCGCGCAGGTCATGGAGCTGCTGCAAAAGATTTCTTCTCAGCGCCGGACGACGATGGTAGTCGTCACCCACAGCGAAGACGTCGCGCGCCAGACGGCGCGCCGCATCCGGCTTCGCGACGGAAAAATTCTCGAAACCCACCCATGAGCACCACCAGCGAAATCCGGGATAAAGTGAAGGGGAAATCCCTCTTCGTGGAATTCACCGACGAGGAACTGGCCGACTTTCTCGAGCTGCTCGATGTCGTGGAGGTCAAAAAGGGCGACGTCATCGTCAAGCAGGACGACCCCGGCGAGTGCATGTTCATCCTCGTCGATGGCGGCGCGCGGGTGGTGCATCACAGCGGCGGGCGCGACATCGAGCTCGCCTCGCTCCAGCCGGGCGATTTCTTCGGCGAGCTCGCGCTCGTGGATGCCGGCGTGCGTTCCGCGGATGTCATCGCCGAGGCCGACTGCACGCTGCTGCGCATCACCCAGGCCGTCATCTCCGCGGCGGCCGGCGTCTATCCCACGGCGGCGTTCAAGTTTCTGATCGCCATCGGCCGCATCCTCGTCGGCCGCCTCCGGCAGACGAATCAGCGCTACGTCGATACACTCCTCTTTCCCTCGAAGGGGAAGGACTGAGCGCGGCGGAAAAAAGATAGCTGTCATTCTGAACGGAATTCCCGGTGGGCGGCGGCGGGCGGGAATGCAGTGAAGAATCGCTGACAGAATGCGGGCGGAGGCGGTCTGGCGGAAAGCGTCCACATCTCACCAGATCGCCGGCGCGGAGTACCCGGCCTTTCGCGTCGTTCCCCCCTTGTTGCCGGCCGGTCTCGGTATTTCACAGTCTCTTAGCGCGCCGGCTCGTGAAACAGAATAGCTTGGGCACCTTGAATATTTTTTATGGCTCACCAATTGAGAAACCGGCTTAACGCAGCGTGGGCCGGGTGGCCTTTGCGCAGCAAGGGGCTCGTCGTCATCGCCATCCCGCTCGGCGCGCTCCTGGCCGGCCTGGTTTGCTTTTACCTGCTCGGAAAGGCCGAAGACCGGCGGGAGACATCGGTCGCTCACACACTCCGGGTGCGCTCCGAGTTGCATCAATTGCTCATCCATCTCGTGGACGCGGAGACGGGCATGCGCGGCTTTCTTCTCTCCCGGCGCGAGGAGTTTCTCGAGCCCTATCACGCCGCGCGGAAGGCGCTGCCGGAATCGCTTTCTCGCGTTTCGGATCTTGTCAAAGACCCCCGTCAGGCCGCGCGATTGCGCACGGTGAATTCGCTCGTGGCCGAGCGCATGGAGAAACTCACCAGCGTCATGGAAACCGCTGCTGCCGAGGCGGCCCTGCCTTCCGCAAAGACGACGGCAGGACTGCTGGAGGGCAAGGCCGTCATGGATGCCTTGCGCCAGGAACTCGGCCGCATGGACCAGGAAGAGGCGCGCTTAATGGACGCGCGCGTCGCGGCGCTGGATCGGGTCAGGAATTGGAGTTTGG
>JAYTML010000502.1:0-2957 GCA_043728655.1 Chthoniobacter sp.
CAGATGCGCAACTGGCTCTATTTCACATGGCTTTCCGGCGACCACCTCGTCGAGCAGGCGATCCACTCCGTGGACAAAATGCTGTGGGCATTCAACGACGCGACGCCCGTCCGGGCCTGGTCGGTGGCTGGCCGGCAGCAGCGCGTCGAGCCGGAGTTCGGCCACATCTTCGATCACTTCGGCGTCGGCTATGAGTTTGAAGGCGGACGCATGGGGACGATTTTCTGCCGCCAGCAGCAGGGTACGTATTCGCACAGCGGCGAGAAGGTTTTCGGCACGAAGGGGACGGGGGAAATCATCGCTTTCAAAAGCCAGCGGCTCACGCAACTCGACGGCACGACTTGGAAATACGAGGGCGAAAAGCCCGACATGTACCAGGTCGAGCACAACGAATTCTTTGCGTCGCTCCGCGCCGGCAAGCCCCTGAATCTCGGCGAAAAGCTCGCGCACTCGACCATGACTGGCATCATGGGCCGCATGGCCGGCTACACTGGTCAGTCAGTGACGTGGGACGAGGCGGTGAACTCGAAGGAAGATTTGCGCCCGACCGAGCCGCTCGACTGGAAGATGAAACTGCCTGTGCCGCCCGTGGCAATGCCGGGCCGGACGAAGCTCATCTGACGGCGGGAAATCTCTCGCACCATGACCCGCAAATCCTTTATCCAAGCAGGCGTGGCCACGCTCGCCACCGCCATGCTCACGCCCCTTGCATCCTCCGCCGACGAAGCGCCTGCCAAAAAGCGCGCGCTCAAAAAGGCCGTCAATCTCGGCATGTGCAGCGCCCCCGGCGCATCCGTGGCGGATCGCTTCAAGATGATCAGGGACGCGGGCTTCGACGGCATCGAGCTGAACCGCCCCGACGCCATCCCGCTCGATGAACTCATCAAGGCGCGCGACGCCTCGGGCCTCGCCATCGCGGGCGTCATCGACTCCGTGCACTGGGGGAAGCCGCTCAGCTCGAATGATCCGAAAGTGCGCGAGCAGGGATTCAACGGGCTCAAGCTCGCGCTCCAGGAATCCGGCGAACTCGGCTGCGAGCGGCTCCTGCTCGTGCCCGCGGTGGTGAACAAGGACATCTCCTACGCCGACGCCTACACGCGCTCGCAGGAACTCATCAAGCAGGCCGTCCCCTTTGCCGAGAAAGCGAAATGCCGCATCGCGATCGAGAACGTCTGGAACCAGTTCCTACTCAGCCCGCTCGAGGCGGCGCGCTACGTGGATGAGATCGGCAGCCAGTGGGTCGGCTGGCATTTCGACATCGGCAATATCGTCACCTTTGGCTGGCCGGAGCAGTGGATCCGCATCCTCGGCCCGCGCGTGCTGAATCTGCACATCAAGGAATACAGCCGGAAAAAGCGCGACGCCGAGGGGCTGTGGAAAGGCTTCAACGCGGAGCTGGGTGAGGGCGACGTGGAGTGGCCGGCCGTCATGCGCGCGCTCGACGACATCGGCTACCAAGGCTGGGGCATTCTCGAGGTGCCCGGCGGCGACGCTGCGCGCCTGAAGTTCCTCGCCGAGCGCACGGACAAGCTCTTTCTCGGCTGAGGACGGCGGGCCGCGGGATTCGCTCCCGCCCCGTTCCGACGCGATCCCTTTCCCGCCGACTATGCTGTTGCCACTCCGCAGGGGCGTGGGCATCTTCCGCCCCGCATGACCTCCCTCCTATTGCGCACCGCCTGCGCTTTCCTCCTCCTCACCGCTGCGGCTTCCGCTCAGCCGAGCGAAGTCCGCAAGAGCATCGCCCGCATCAATAACACCGCGCAGGAGGCGAACTACCGGACGCCGTGGCTGCCGGGCGGGATGAGCGGCGGGAGCGGCACGGGCTGGGTCATCGCGCCGGACCGGCTGCTGACGAATGCGCACGTGGTGAGCAATGCGCGCTTCCTGACGGTGGAAAAGGAGAACGATCCGAAGAAGTACATCGCGACCGTCGAGCACATCGCGCATGACTGCGATCTGGCGATTTTGAAAGTGCAGGACCCGGCGTTTTTCAAGGGGACGATCCCGCTGGCGCTGGGGGGAATCCCGGAGCTGGAATCGACGGTGACGGTCTTTGGCTACCCGATCGGCGGCGACCGGATGAGCGTGACGCAGGGCGTGGTGTCGCGGGTGGATTTCCGCACCTACACGCACTCGGTGGTGGACTCGCATCTCTCGATCCAGATCGACGCGGCGATCAATCCGGGGAACAGCGGCGGGCCCGTGATGCAGGGCGGAAAGGTGGTCGGCGTGGCGTTTCAGGGCTTCTCCGGGGATGTGGCGCAGAACGTGGGCTACATGATACCGACACCGGTCATTCAGCACTTCCTCGATGACGTGAAGGACGGGCACTACGACCGCTACATGGACCTCTCCATCGGCATCGCGAACACGCTCAACCCCTCGATGCGAAAGGCGCTGGGGCTGGCGAATGACGACCGCGGCGTGATGGTGAGCAGCGTGCAGTCGGCGGGCGTGTGCGCTGGGAAGCTGCTGGTGGGCGATGTGCTGCTGGCCATCGACGGGCGGGCCATCGACAGCGACGGGATGCTGGATCTGGACGGCGAGCGCGTGCTGATGAGCGAGATCGCGGAACGGAAGTTTCTCGGCGCCACGGTGAAGTTTTCCGTGATGAGGGGGAAGCTGCCCATGGAGGTGACGGTGAAATTCGACCGCGCATGGCCTTTCACCATGCTGGCGACGCAGTACGACACACAGCCGCCGTATGTGCTTTTTGGCGGGCTGCTCTTTCAGCCGCTGTCGCGCAATCTGCTCGCGACGTATCAGTTCACGAGCGACCGGATCAATTACTTCTACGACTTTTTCATCAGCAAAGAGATCTACCGGGAATACCCGGAGATCGTGGTGCTGAGCGCGATCCTGCCGGACCCGCTGAACACGTATCTGGGGGAGTTTCAGCAGGGGATCGTGGAGGAGATCAACGGGCAGAAAATCCGCTCGCTCAAGGAGGCGGCGGA
>JAYTML010000503.1:0-6904 GCA_043728655.1 Chthoniobacter sp.
GGCTGGCTGAGCCGGAAGTACGGAATGACTGTGGACAACCTGCTCTCCGCCGACGTGGTCCTCGCGGACGGCAGGCAGGTGCGCGCCAGCGAAACGGAAAACGCCGACCTTTTTTGGGGGCTGCGCGGCGGCGGCGGAAACTTCGGCATCGTCACAAAGTTCGAGTTCCAGTTGCACCCCGTCGGACCGGACGTGCTGAGCGGGCTCATTGTCTTCCCGTTTGATCAGGCGAAATCCGTGATCACGCAGTTCGCCCGCTTCACCGAGGCGATGCCGGACGAACTCAGCGTCTGGATGGTTGCCCGGAAGGCGCCGCCGCTGCCGTTCCTGCCGGAGGCGGTTCACGGGAAGGAAGTCATCGTGCTCCCGCTGTTTTATGCGGGCGACCCTGCGGAGGGTGAGAAACTGATCGCGCCCCTGCGGAAATTCGGGACACCGCACGGCGAGCACATCGGCGCGCAGCCCTACACCGCCTGGCAGCAGGCCTTTGATCCGCTCCTGGCGCCGGGCGCGCGCAACTACTGGAAGTCGCATAACTTCACCGAACTCAGCGACGGCGCGATCGACACCATCATCGAATACGCCGGCAAGATGCCCTCGCCGCACTGCGAGATCTTCATCGGCGCCATCGGCGGCCAGACGACCCGTGTCGCGCCCGACGCCATGGCGTACTCAAGCCGCGATGCCAATTACGTGCTCAACGTGCATGGCCGCTGGGAATCGGCAGCCGAAGACCAGCGCTGCATCGCCTGGGCGCGCGAGTTCTTCGCCAAGTCGCAGCCATTCGCCAGCGGCGGCGCCTACATCAACTTCCTCACCCAGGACGAAACCGACCGCATCGCGTTCGCCTACGGCGCGACTTACAGCCGGCTGATGGAGGTCAAAAGGAATTACGACCCGACGAACCTTTTCCGGATGAATCAGAACATCAAACCCGTCTAAGCGCGGGTCGCGACTGCCGAAAGTCGGCGCGGCGGCATCGTCCGCCCGCCGGCTCGTCACGGCATATTGCGAAACTTCCGCATCTCCCCGGATGCGCCGAGGGTCGCCGTGAGACCGATGACGTCCGGCCCCTCCCCGGACGGGGAGCGGCAGTTCTTTGCTCGTTGCCGGCGACGCGCGTGAGGTGCCTGAACTCGACTAATCGCCCCTGAGTGCAAAGGTGCGCACTCACCCCTCCATGTTTGACAACCGATTCACCGTCCTCGCTGCCGATGACCATCCGGTCGTGCTTTCGGGCATCCGCCTGCTCCTGCGCAGCGAGGCGGATTTCGACCTCGTAGCGGAGACTCACGACGCCGCCACGACTCTCGCCGCCGTCGAGCGCCTCGTGCCCGATCTCGTGATCCTCGATCTGTGGATGGGCGGCAATGACGGGTTCGAGCTGCTCAAGCAGATTCGCGCGTGCTGGCCGGAGATTCGCATTCTCGCGTATTCGATGAATGACGAGCGCGTCTTTGGGCGGCGCGTGCTGCAGGCAGGGGCGGCGGGTTACCTGATGAAATCGCACGGGCTCGATGAACTGCTCAAGGCCCTGCGCGTCGTGGCTGACGGAGGCCGCTACGTGAGCGCCGCGCTCGCTGCGGAGCTGGCCGATACCGCCCTGCGCTCCATCCAGGACCCGGCGAAACCCGCCGTCCTCGCCGCTCTCACTGACCGGGAGTTGCAAATACTCCGGCTCATCGGCAGCGGACAAACGACCGCCTTCATCGCGGAGACGCTGCACATCAGCCCGAAGACCGTCGGCGCCCATCGCGAGCATCTGAAGGACAAACTCGGTCTCACGGACGCGGCGGCGCTCGCGCGGCACGCGGCTCTGCTCGTGGAAGCGCGTGTCCTTTAGCATGCCCAGCGCGCGCTGCCGGGATGCGGCCCTCATTGCGGCGGGAGCGCTGCTTTGGTTCCTCGTCGGCTGGTCGTCTCTGCGGCTCACTCCTCCGGCGAATGCCTCCGCCGTCTGGCCGCTCGCCGGGCTGGCGATCGGCATCCTGGCGCGCTTCGGCTTCCGCTTCTGGCCGATCGTCTTCGCGGGCGCCTTCGCCACGAATCTCGCCGTCAACTGGGAGCAGGGTGTGGCCTTTCAGCCAGCCATCCTCGCCGCCGTGGGAATCGCCGTCGGTCAGACCGGCGCGGCGCTCCTCGGCGCGCGGTTCGCCCGCCGCGCGCTTGGCGCGCCGCCGGAGTTGGATTCGGGCGGGGCAGTCGCGCGCTTCGTCGTTTTAGTAGCGCTCGTCCCGCCAGCGGTCGGCGCGGGCTGCGGCGTGCTCGCGCTTTTTCTCACCGGCATCGTGCGACCGGCCGATGTGGCGGATACCGCGCTGATGTGGTTCACCGGCAGCGCCGCAGGCATCCTCACTTTCGCGCCTCTTTTTTCATCGGTGGCCTGCTTCCCTCGCGCTGGCAGTGGTCGCCGCGCGTCGCCAGGGAGTGGGTGCTCCTTCTTCTGCTCCTCCTGATCGCGGGCCAGACGCTCAGCGGTTTCCATCTCCCGGCTGCGGTGTCGCGCTGGCCGAAATCCTACATGGTCATCCCTCTCGTGCTCTGGATCGCCTTCCGGCTCGGACGCCGGGGCACCGTCGCCGCCGTGCTGCTGCTCCAGGCCATCGGTGTCGCGGGGACGATGCGCGGGTTTGCCGCGTTTCCATCCGATTCCGTGGAGCAATCGCTGCTCTCGCTCCAGCTCTTCATCGGCGTCACCGCCGTCATCGGCCTCACCGTGGCCACGCTCTCCCATCAAGTGCGGCTCCAGCGCGCTGCGCTCGTGGATGCGCTCGCGGACCGGAGCGTGCGCCTCGACGCCGTCACGCAGGAAAACACCATGCTCAACGCCAGCGCCGTGCATGAGCTCCAGAGCCCGCTCAGCGGCCTGCGCAATCTGCTCCAGCTCGTCCGCGCTTCTCCCGAAGTCATCACCGGTCCCGAGGGCGACCGGGTCCTCGCGGACATGCAGACGGACGTCGAGCGCATGTTCCGCCTCGTCACCGGCGCGCTCTCCACCTCCGGCCCCGGCGGGCGCGATCCCGCCGCCGACGCACCCGAGCCGTGCGACCTCCGCGCGCTGCTCGACCGCGCCGCCGACACCGAGCAGGCGCATGCCGAGGCCAAGCGCATCCGCATCCACCGGCAGATGCCCGCGCACCCCGTGGTCGCGACCACGCACGGCCCCATCCTCCAGCACATCGTCGGAAATTTCCTCTCCAATGCCGTGAAATTCTCCGCGCCCGGCGCGTCCGTTTTCCTCCTGCTGGAAAAGGCGGACGACGGCGTGAAAATCTCCGTCACCGACGAAGGCCCCGGCATCCCCGAGCACGAGCGCGCCGAGATTTTCACCGGCAAAATGCGCCCGCACGCCGCACGCCCCACCGCGGGCGAATCCTCCAGCGGCCTCGGCCTCTATCTCACGGGACAGCTCGCCGCCCGCCTCGGTGCCACCGTCTCCTGCGGGGTGACGGCCACCGGCGGGAGCGTCTTCGCGGTGTGCCTCGCACCCGCGGCGGGCGGCGAGCACTAGGTCAATCACCTATACAAAGATAGGTTCCCGCGCCCGATGCGCGGGCGGGAGTGGCTGGGGCAAGATCGCCCCACATCCGCAGAATTCCCGGCGTGAGCGGGGGAACACATTCCGCGGACAACCCACTCCGAACAAAATAAATCCAGACTCCATGAAACCAACCTCATTCCCCCGCCACCTCCTCACCAGTCGCAAGACCGCTCCCCCCGGCACTGTTCGACGCCCAGCCCGGCGTGCCGCGGTTAAAAACAAACTCACGGCAATCTTGCACTACTTCCATCCGTTGCTTTCAGCCAGAGCGCAGAAGATTATCGTTGCTTCCGCAATGCTGCTGTTCGTCGCCGCTCCCTCGCGATCCGAGGCTGGCGTGGTATTGAGTCCCGGAACCGTGCTTGCCAACACGCCGCAGCGCAATGCCTCGTTCCCCGTGACCGCGGCGTTCGACCAGAGCGGCCTCTCGACGGGTTACACGAGCGGTGTGACGGACTTTGACACCTACATCGCGGGCAACCCGACACACCCGGTAAATGCTGCCAATGTTTTTTACCTCCCCAATGACTTCGTTACGTCCGGCCTCATCAACCTCGACCTCGGGAGCGCTTTCGTACTCGAAGGGCTCGCGCTTTGGAACTGGGGGTCCGCCGCGGGCGGCCCAGGCATCACCAGCATGAAAATCTTCAGCTCGCCTGATGCCACCTTCACCGCCCCGGTCCTCTTGGACGACTTCGGGTTCGTCATAGCCGGCGGGAATGCCCAAGTGAAACAGCTCACCACGCCGACGAGCACGCAATACGTCAGACTGGAGATGACCGGCCCCCGATCGGTCGGCTTTGGCGAACTCGCTTTTGGAGTGGTGCCGGAGCCCTCATCCCTGCTCCTGCTCGGCTCCGGCGCGATGTTCCTGATGCGGCGGCGGCGCCCTTCGGCCGCTTGATCTCAGCTTTCGGGCGGTTCCCGCCTCGTTCCGAAGCTGAGGGCTTCGGAACGCACCGTTGCTCGGAGAAGCTGTGCTTCGCGGCGAGGGGTGGACTGCCTGGATCCGCCGCCCGCCAGCCCGTCACGGCGTGTTGCGGCATGTTGCGAAACTTTCGCATGCCCCAGGATGCGCCGAACATCGCCATGAGGCCGATGACGACGGGCCACTCGCGCCAGAGGGTGCGGTAGTTCGCGCTCTTTTCCTCGGTGGCGGTGAGCTTCAGCGCGGACAGGGCGCTGTTGAGGGCGTCGAGGCTTTCACTCTCGTTTCCAAATCCAATTGAGCGCTTTGGACGATGGGTGGATTCCTTTCTCGAAATACCTCGCTGCTCAGCAGCCACGCCCCAGCTTGCGCTGCGCAACCCTGCCAACCCCATCCTCATGCAGGTGAAACATACGTTTTTCACCCGCGTCGCCGCCACCCTCTGGAGTCTGCCGCCCAGCGCCAGCGCGCAGCTTTAGACCAGTTCCCCAACGAGGAATTCCAGGCGAGAGCCGGGGAAAATGCCGCAGAGACAGCCAGCAGCGAACAAAACAAATCCAGACTCCATGAAACCAAACTCATCCTCCCGCCACCTCCTCGCTGCGAGCGCCGCTGTGCTCGGCGCGCTCACTGTCGCCTCCGCCCATGCCGACACCTTCGGCAGCGGGGGCAATGCCTTCACCATCGGCTTTGTGCCCATCGGCAACGCAGGCAATGCGGCGGATGGAACGGGCTATGGCGCGGTGCCGTACAATTTCAACATGAGCACCTATGAGATTTCGCAGGATCAGCTTGCGAAGGCCGCGACCTCACTCGGGAGCAGTCTCGGCGGCGGCGCATGGGTCGGCAGCCAGCCTGCGGCTAACGTGTCGTGGTAACAGGCGGCGGCGTTTGTGAATTACCTGAACACGAGCACGGGGCACGCGGCGGCGTATAATCTCAATGCCGGGGCGACGGCGCTGACGCTGTGGACGCCGGGCGATGCCGGGTATGATGCGTCGAACCTGTATCGCAACGGCAACGCTTACTACTTCCTGCCAAGCGAGAATGACTTCTACAAGGCGGCGTATTACGATCCGAACAAGGCGGGCGGGGCTGGGTACTGGCTGTACGCGACGGGAAGCAACACGATTCCGACGCCGGTGGGCAGCGGGACGGGAGCGGGGACGGCGGTGTATCGGCAATCCTTCCCGCAAGGGCCCGCCGCGGTGGATAACGCCGGTGGCCTGAGTCCGTATGGGACGATGGGGCAGAGCGGGAATGTGTATGAGTGGCTCGAGAGTGCCGCTGATGGCTCTAATGACATTTCGTCCGAATATCGCGAACTCCGCAGTGGCATGTGGTTCAACACCGAAAACAGCCTTCTATCCTCGAACCGCATCGGCAACGCCCCGTCGAACTCGGACATCACTTGGGGTTTCCGTGTCGCGAGCGTCCAGATTGTCCCTGAACCCTCGTCCGCGATATTGTTGATCGGTTCAGGATTGATGTGTCTCGCACGGCGACGGCCCGGATCGTCCCGCTGATCTTTCCCGCGTCGTTCCGAAGCTGAGGGCTTCGGAACGCACATCACCGGGGGAAGCTGCGCTTCGGGGCCGGGGAGAGCGGAACGGCATCCGCCCAGCGGCCCGTCACGGCATGTTGCGAAACTTTCGCATGCCCCAGGACGCGCCGAGCATGGTCATGAGGCCGATGACGACGGGCCACTCGCGCCAGAGGGATCGGTAGTTCGCGCTCTTTTCCTCGGTGGCTGTGAGTTTGAGCGTGGACAGGGCGCTGTTGAGGGCGTCGAGGCTTTCGTAAAACTGGCCGCCGCTGACCTTCGAGATCGCCTGGAGGATTTCGACGCGCGCGGGGCGCGGCACGGTCTCGGGCGAGTAGGGTTTCACGAAGAAGCTGTAAGGCTCGCTGGTCACGGTCTGGTCTTTCAGCTTCGCCGCGGCCACGACGGTGTAGAGCCCCGGCTCGGTGGCGGAGAAAGGGAGCGCGTGGCCGGGGAAGGTCTTGCCGGACGGCAGCATGACGAGCTGCGGCGCCATGCGGTACGGGACCTCGCGTTTGTCGGGAAGGGTGACGCGCGCCTCGACGGAGTCGATCTTCGGGGGATTCTCGCCGCCGAGCCGCGCGTGCAGCTCCAGCGACTCTCCGAGGAAGAGCTGGTCGCGGTCGGCGAAAACTTCGAGCCGCATCTTGTCGAGCGACTCCTCGCGCGGGAGCAGCCACGAGATGAGCTGCTTCCAGAAACGGTCGTACGGCTTTGCCTGCCCTGCCTCGGGCCCGAGCTGCCAGCGCCAGAGCGAGTCGGTGAGGATCGCCGTCACTTTCCCCTGCCCGAAGCGCTGCGTGACCACGACCGGCTGCGCACCCCGCGGCGTCTCGGCGGTGACCAGCGCCTCCGCGCCCGCCGAGAGCGTGAAGCCCTCGAAGACCGAGAG
>JAYTML010000504.1:0-4182 GCA_043728655.1 Chthoniobacter sp.
GCCGCCGCCTAGGCTTTTCTGACGACGTTCCGACGACCGTGGACCGCGGCTGGGTGCATGCGGACCTGACGCTCGATACGCTCGACGCACCGAGCTTCGCCACGCAGGGCACGTATGGCCGGGTGTCGCTCGTCGCGTCGCGTGAGGAACTCGGCGCGTCCGACAACTACACGCGGCTCGAAGGCCAGCTCTATCAGCCGGTCACTTTCGGAAAATACACGCTGGTCCCGCGAGTCAGCGCGGCGCTGAAACTCGGCGGCGGTCGCGTGCCGATCTACGATCAAGCGCCGCTCGGCGGTTTCCTGAATCTCTCGGGACTCTCGGATGGAAGTCTCTTCGGCGAGAACGCCGCGCTCGCGGAACTGGTCTGCTATCGGAAATTGCTAGAGATCACGCCCGGATTGGGACGCGCGCTCTACGGCGGCTTCTCGGTCGAGGCTGGCGAAGTCTGGGCGAATGGGCGGGACTTCGCGCTCGGCGATGCCGTCTTCGCTGGGAGCGTCTTCCTCGGTGCGGATACCACGCTCGGCGCGCTCTATCTCGGTGTAGGCGTGACGGAGGGCGGCAACACCGCGATCTATCTCCAGCTCGGCTCGCTCTTCGGCCAGGGACGTCATCAACGTTAAATGGCCGCGACGATCGACCACCTGGAATCCAACTCTTCGCCGCGTCGAATTCCGCTAGGGATCAAGATCGCCTACTCGGCGTTTCTCGCTGTGATGATCCCCTGCTACTGGCGCGATTACGGGCCGACCAATTTCCTCTATTTCTGCGACGCCGCCGCGTTCCTGACTCTGGCGGCCCTTTGGTTCGAGAGCGCGCTGATCGCGAGCGTCGCCGCGGTGGGCGTTGTCCTGCCGCAGTTGGTTTGGGTGCTCGACTTCGGCGTTCATTTTGCGGGCCTGAAGATCACCGGAATGAGCGATTACATGCTCGATCCGAAGCTGCCGTTGTTCACACGGGGAATCTCGCTTTTCCACGGCTGGCTGCCTTTCCTGCTCTTATACGCGGTGTGGCGTCTGGGCTACGACCGCCGCGGTCTGGCCATCTGGGTGAGCCTTGCTTGGGTGCTGATTCTCGTTTGTTTTTTCTGGATGCCGCCGCCCGGCACGGTGCTCGCCAATCCCAGGCAGCCGGTGAACATCAACTACGTCTTCGGGTTCAGCGATCACACTCCCCAGTCGTGGATGCCCGCCTGGGCATGGCTGCTCACGATGATGCTGGGCCTGCCGATCCTGATTTGGTGGCCGACCCACCTGCTGCTGAGGCGATTCTTCGTGCACGCGAGAGCGATGTGACTTTGAGGTTTGATGCACTCGAAACCGAAACCCTTGGACCGGTGGGGAGTCGCCCCTAACATGCCGGCTCGCTTTATGAAACATCCTCTCCGCTTGATCTCCGGCTGCGCCCTTTTTTCGACTCTCGTTTTCAGCGGGTGCTCCACGCCGTCGGGCGGGTCTCGGGATCATGCTTACATCGCTTATTGGCCGCCTGCTGACAGCGGGAAGACGCGGGTCGCGGTGAAGGATCTCATCGATATGCGGGGTCTCGTGACGTCGGCGGGGTCGCAGTTTTTTGCGAAAGCGAAGAAGCCGGCGGCGGGCGATGCGGCGTGTCTGCGCGGGGTGCGCGGGGGGAATGTGGAGATCGTGGGAAAGACGAATCTGACGGAGCTGGCGGTGGGTGTTTCGGGGATCAATGATTTTTTCGGCACGCCGAGAAATCCGGTGACTTCGAAAGGTCGGCGGATTCCGGGCGGGTCATCGAGCGGGTCGGCTGCGGCGGTGGCGAATGGCACGGCGGACATCGCGATCGGGACGGATACGGCGGGGTCGATCCGCGTGCCGGCGGCGTGCTGCGGCATCGTGGGGTTGAAGACGACTTTCGGGCTCGTGCCGATCGATGGCGTGTATCCGATCTCGCCGCGGCACCTCGACACGGTCGGGCCGATGGCGAAGGACGTGGCGCACACGGCGCAGGGCATGGATTTGCTGAAACCCGGATTCGCCAGCCGATATCGGGCGGCAGTGGCGGCGAATCCCTCGGCGAGGATGATCCGGGTCGGGCGGCTGCGCGTGGGCGGCACGAGCAAGAAGGTGGATCGCGCGGTGGATGGCGCGCTGGCGCGGACGGGTTTCAAGGTCGTGGAACTCGGCGGGAACTTCCAAAAAAAGTGGGCTCAGGCGCAGACGGACGGGAACACCATCGCAGCGGCGAGCGCTTGGTTGACGAATCAGAAGCTGCTGGTCGCAACCGGGGTCACGGCGAGGACGAAGGCGATCATCACGCTGGGCCTGGTGGAATCGCAGACGCGGTATGCGGCTGCGCTGAAGCGGCAGGCGGCATGGCAGGCGACGCTTCGGGCGGTTTTCGAAAATGTGGATTTCATCGCGCTGCCGACGCTCAAGACGCTGCCTCCGAAGATTCCATTTTTCGGCTTATCGGCGGCGTTCGAGGCGCTCGTGCTCGGGTCGCAGAATACGGTCGCGGTCAACTACGCCGGCAACCCCGCGCTAGCGGTGCCGATTCCCGTCGATGACAAACATGTCCTCGTCTCCAGTCTGCAACTCGTCGGACCGCGCTTGAGCGAGGCGGCGCTGCTGAATGCCGGCCGGCTTGTGGAAGCGAGCGGAGCGCGTCGCGAATAATCTCGGCGCGGGGGACGACCGCGGACGAGGCGGGGTGCGATCCGTTGGCTGGCGACGCGATGTTCATCGCAACTTGCGATCCTTCGTTTTGCCCCGACCATATCGCATGCGTTCCCCGTACCTCCTCGTCACGTTCTCCGCTGCAGCGGTGCTGATGCTCAGCGCCGGGCTGGCCCGGGCCACGGGCCCCGCGGATGACCTCATCAAAAAAGGCGACGTCTTCTACGCCCGGCTGCTGCCTGCGGAGGCGCTGAAGTTTTACCTGCCCGCGGAAACGCTGGAGCCGAATAACGCGAGTTTGCTCGTGCGCATTTCGCGGCAATACCGCCACCTCATGAGCGACGCGCCGAACCGCACGGAGAAGCTCCGGCTCGGCGGCATCGCGGTGGGTTACTCGCGCCGGGCGGTGGCGCTCGCACCGGACGATTCCGAGGCGCAGCTTTCCGTGGCGATCAGCTCCGGCAAGGTGCTGCCGCTCCAGGGAAACTCGGAGGGCGTCGAAAATTCGCGCGTTATCAAGGCGGCGGCGGAAAAAGCGATCAAGCTCGACCCACGCAGCGACCTCGCGTGGCACGTGCTGGGTCGCTGGTATTTGAACATGGCCGATGTCGGGGCGGTGAAGCGCGCTCTGGCGCAGGTCGTTTATGGAAAGCTGCCGCTGGCCACGAATGAGGACGCGGCACTGTGCTTCGAAAAGGCGATCGCGCTCAATCCGAACCGGCTGATGCACTTCGTCGAGTTGGGCCGTACCTATGCGCACATGGGCCGCGCGGCGGATGCGCGGAAATTCATCACGAAAGGACTCGGCATGGCGGAGACGGAGAAGGACGACCCGGAGACGAAAAGGACCGGGCGCGAGGTGCTGGCGAAGCTGTAGCAGCGGGCTCGCTCTCAGCTTTTCCCCGGCAGATCCGCGAGGTTGCCGTCGATGTAATGGTGATGCCAGAGCTGCGTCGCCACGACGGCGGCGAGGCCCATTTCGATGGACAAACGCGGGAGCGAGCCGGCGCGCATCTGGCGAAAAGCGCGGCGCCAGTGCTGCACTTCGGCGACGTCGAAATAGCCGGTGCGCCGCAGCGATTCCTCACTCATCAGTTCCGCCACATAGGCCGGCTCCGGGTCCATGTGGAAGCTGTCGAGCGGCGCGCGAAAGATCGCTTTCCGTTTGCGATAAACCGACGGCGGCAGCCAGCGCTCCGCGAGTAGGCGCAGGATGTGTTTGTCGCGAAAGCCGCGCAGCTTCCACTTCGGATCGAGGCGCGCAGTGAAGTCGAACACGGCCTCGTCGAGAAACGGATAACGCACCTCGACCGACGAGTGCATGGCCACGCGATCGCCCTTCGCCTGGAGGAGATGTCCGGCCAGCGTCACGCGCGCGGCGATCCAGATGCCGCGGTTCAGCGGGTGCCAGCGCTTCGCGCGTTCCAAGGGAAAGCCGAGCTGCTCCCACGGGCGATTTTGCGCGAGCACTTCGCGCATCGGCTCGGCGTAAAAGCGCAGCTTCGAGAGACCGAGCAGACCGTAGGAATCAATC
>JAYTML010000505.1:0-2566 GCA_043728655.1 Chthoniobacter sp.
GATCGACGACTGCGTGCGGCAGGTGGTGGAGAAAACGCTCGCGCTCGGCGGGCAACTGCTGATCACGGCGGACCACGGGAACTGCGAGCAGATGCGGAATGCGGACGGCTCGCCGAACACGGCGCACACGACGAACCTGGTGCATTTCCTCCACGTCTCGGAAAACCCGGCGGGTGGGAAGGTGGAGAGCGGCATCCTGGCGGATGTCGCGCCGACTTTGCTCGCGCTCCTCGGTGTGCCGCAGCCGGCGGAGATGACGGGAAAAAGCCGCGTGGTGCGCGGGTAGCGTCGCGTATTTTTTAAACGCAGAGGCGCGGAGGCGCAGAGGACGCAGAGGAGGCGGGACGCCAAGCCGGCAATGCCTCGGAGCGCAGTTCTCTCCGAGCTCTGCGTTTTCCCCGTACCGGGTGTGAAGCCGGGGCGCTTTTCGCATTGCACGCGGCGCGCGGGTTTGTAGTTTGCGCTCCCGTTTTGCGCCGGAAGGCGCGCGGCGACTTACCCCGTGGTGTAACGGTAGCACAAGGGTCTTTGAAGCCCTTTGTCATGGTTCAAATCCATGCGGGGTAGCGCGTGCGTGAGGCGGAGTTTCACCGCCGGGCGGCTTGTCGAGTGGTTGGGTGGAGATTACGGTTCGCGGCGCATGAAGATTTCCAAACGCGGCGAATACGCCCTGCGCGCGCTCATCGACTTTGGCATCGCGCACGAGCTCGGGCGTCCGCTGCTGAAGATCAGTGAGCTCGTGGCGAAGGAGCGGCTCCCCGTGAAATTTCTCGAACAGATCCTCACGCAGCTCCGCAGGGCGGGGTACGTGGAGACAAAGCGAGGCAAGGCGGGCGGATACTTCCTTGCGAAGCCGGCGCGGGAGATCGGCCTTGGCGAGGTGATCCGGCTCATCGACGGGCCGCTCGCGCCGATCGCGTGCGTGAGCGTGACGGCCTACGAGCGGTGCTCGTGCCCGGACGAGGAGCACTGCGGCCTGCGCATGCTGATGATCGACGTGCGCGATGCCATCGCGCGCATCCTCGACCGCTACGTGCTCGCAGACGTGGTCGGGATCACGCTGCGCAAAATGCGGCGCGACGGCGTGCCGGTCCCGTTCATCGCAGGGCAGGCGTGCCGCCCGTCGCCGGCCGCGAAAAACACGCCGGTCTTTGGGGGTGAAAACCCGGCAGGCGGCTTCCTCGCGGAACTCGCGCAGGCGAGGCCTTTGGCGAAAGGTGCCGTGAAGCCGGGGCGAAAGGCGGCGCGCTAGAATCGTCCGCGCGGCGTTCGCGCATTGACGCGGGCACACCCGCTGCTTTCCATCCCGCCGGTGTTCCCGCCCATCTACGAAACCTTCTTCGCCGCATTCGCCTTCATCCTGGGCGCGTCCATCGGCTCATTCCTGAACGTCTGCATCTACCGCATGCCGCTCGACCTTTCGGTGAATGAGCCGAAGCGCTCCTTTTGCCCGAGCTGCAAATACCAGATCCCGCTCTGGCACAACATCCCGCTGGTGACGTGGCTGGTGCTGCGCGGAAAGTGCGCAAACTGCGGGTCGCGGATTTCCTTCCGCTACTTCGGCGTGGAGCTGCTGACCGGGCTGCTCTTTCTCGCGGTGTGGATGAAAGTGTGGGCGTGGGGTGCGCCGGGCTGGCCGCCGCAGGCGTGGGTGCTGGCGCTGCCCTACTGGATCATGGCGGCGCTGTTCATCGTGGCGACGTTCATCGACTTCGAGCACTTCATCATCCCGGATGAAATCACCATCGGCGGCACCGTCGCGGGTGTGCTGCTGAGCTTCGCGATCCCGACGCTGCAGGGGCAGGAGTCGGCTCTGGCCGGCGGGCTGTGGTCGCTGGTCGGCGCGGGCGCGGGCTTCGGCGCGCTGTGGCTCGTGGTGCAGCTCGGCAAGATGGCCTTTGGAAAAAAGCGGCTGACTTACGACAAGCCCACGCCCCTTACCTGGACGCGCCGCGATCAGGAGGCGGACTTCGTCGTCGGCGATGAGGCGATGCTCTGGAGCGATTTTTTCTACCGCGGCAATGAGCAGGTGCTCATGCAGTGCTCATGGATCGAGATCGACGGCGAGCGGTTTGAAAAAGCCGGCGTGCGCTGCGAGTGCGAGTGGCTGCACCTCGGCGCGCGGAAGTGGGAGCTGGTGAAGGTGGATGTCATCCGCGGCGAGGTCACCGAGGTCACATTCCCGCGCGAGGCGATGGGCTTTGGCGACGTGAAATTCATCGCGTGCATTGGCGCATTCCTCGGCTGGAAAGCGGTCGTCTTCACGATCATGAGCGCGTCGTGCCTTGGCGCGCTCGTCGGCGTGCTGACCATCGCCATCGGCCGGCGCGAGTGGTCCACGAAGATTCCCTTTGGCCCCTACCTCGCGCTCGGCGCACTGGTATGGCTCTTTGCCGGGCCGGAGCTGGTGCGGTGGTATCTGCTGCTCACGATGCCGGTGGCGGGCTAGCGTTTTTGAGACCCCAAAATCGGGCCGGCGAGATTTGAACTCGCGACCTCTTGAACCCCATTCAAGCGCACTACCAAGCTGTGCTACGGCCCGAAATTTGAGAGCGGAAAAGTAGCG
>JAYTML010000506.1:0-2136 GCA_043728655.1 Chthoniobacter sp.
GAGAATCTCACAGCCTCGGCGGAAAAAGGCACGCTGCGCATTTCGGGGCGCGTCCGTGCGCCGGTCCCGCCGTGCGCCATCATCGCGGCAGCGTTTCCGGTGACCGCGCGCACGGATCACGGCGCGATGACCTTCTGCGCTGCGGTCGGTGAGGACGGGAAGTTTTCCGTCGAGCGCCGAAGTGGCAGATCAACCTCGGCTGCCTGCTGGTCAATGGCGCGGAAACCCGCATGCAGTTCACCCTCCGCTGCGACGAGCGCGGCGAGCCAGCCGCCGATGACCTCGCGTCCAGCTTCGTGACCGACGGCGCCGAGCAGGCATTCATGCGCAATCCCGCGCAGGCCGCGAAACTCCTGACGGACGAAGCAATCGCCGCCGCGCCCAATGACGAAGCCCGCCGGCGTCTGCGCCTGCTTCGCGACATGAAGAATCCGGAGCCGGAACCCGTGGACCTCGCGACCGCGAAAGCCGCCCGCGTTTTCCTCTCCGACGCCCGCTGGACGAAAGCCGAAGTCGGCTGGGGCAAGGTCGCGAGAAACCGCTACTGGTTCCATCCCGGCCAGTGGGAAGGCGCGCTGCTCAAGCTCGGCGGCGAGGTTTTCGCAAAGGGCCTCTACGCGCACTCGAAGTCCGAGTTCGTCTTTCCGCTCGGTGGAAACTGGAAAACTTTTTCCGCCACCGTCGGCCTCCGCGATGGCGCTGCGTCCCAGGGCTCCGCCGTTTTCACCGTCATCGGCGACGGCCGGGAAATCTTCCGCTCAAAGCTGCTCCGCACCGGCGAAAAAGAAACCGTGCGCATCGACATCGCCGGCGTGAAGGAACTCGCGCTTCAGGCCAGCGGCGGCGAAGGCAGCAACAACAACTCGTGGGCGATCTGGGCCGAGCCCGTGATCGGGAAATAAACTCAGGGCAGCACCGCCCAGACCTCCACGATCCGGTTCTTCTCCAGATTCTCCGCATCCAGGAGTTTCGACCCGCCCATCCCCACGGTGTGCATCACATTGAGCACGCCGCACTTCTCGCGCATCGCGCGCAGCACCGCGTCCGCCCGGCTCTGCGAGATGGCGATGTTCTTCTTCGCGTCACCCTTCGGGTCCGCGTAGCCGAGGATCACGAAAACCGCCGTGGGATCGTCGCGCAGCTTCGCGAGTTCAGCCTTGTCCAGTTCCACCTTCAGCGTCTGGACGTCCGTCGCGCCGAGGTCGGACTTGCCGGAGGCAAAGGGAATCGTCAGCACCTTTCCCATGCTCCGCGCACGCTCGACGGCGCTGTAGAGCTTGTCCTTGTTCGTGTTTGAGACCGTCGGCATCAGGTCCACGCGCGTCAGCACCTCGGCCTTCACCGCCTTGTTTTCCTTCTTGGTAATATCGAGGTCGATCTTCGCCGGGGCCGTCACCACCGCGGGCGGTTCGGCAACCGGTACATTGGAAACTGGCTCCTCCGTGCCGGGCGCGGTGTCCGGCGGCGGGCCGTCGTCGCGGTTTCCCGGCGCAGGAGTCGCCTCGTGGTCGCTCTTGTGCGGCTTGATCAGCGCGCGCGTCTGCGGAATGGCCAGCAGCGCGATGACGCCCACCACCGCCACGGCGCCAAGCCCCATGAGATACTTCATCCACATCGCCGAAGGCGGCTTCACCTCCACCAGCGCCTTGCCGCACTCCGCGCAGATAAAGGGCTGGCCGTCCTCGATCTCCGTTTCCTCGCCGCGATAGGCGAGGAGGCAACCTGCTTGATTCTGGCATTTTCCAAATCGCGACATGCGCAGGTTTATAGGCCGCGCGCTTCCGGGGCCGCGAGTAAATTTTCCGCCACCCAGCCCGCGAGGTCGGGCGAAAGCGGACACTCCCACCCGAGGCCGAGCGCCGGCAGGCGCATCGCCGTGGAGTGGAGCGCGTGCCGCGGCAGCAGCAGACGCTCCGCGAGAGCCGGCGTCCATCCCGTCCCGATGAACTCCAGGTAGCAGCCCTCGTCCGGCCCGTAGAGCTTGTCCCCCACCACCGGGTGCCCCGCGTGCGCCAGGTGGACACGGATCTGGTGCGTCCGCCCGGTCTCGGGAAAGGCGCGCACCAGCGCAAAGCGGTCGCCCGCCGTGGTCGCGCCGCACAAGCGCCGCTCGACGCGGAACCGCGTCCGCGCCGC
>JAYTML010000507.1:0-3670 GCA_043728655.1 Chthoniobacter sp.
CTCACCCTTCTATTATTTCTCGTGGAACGATTCGACGAATGTCACGGAAGTGTTCTTCTCGCCCAATCGCCTTGTTCCCTCAGCCGGCATGTTCGGATCGCTCCCCACCGGAGTGAAGCGCAACCAACCCTGGCAGACACTCCTCTTCCGCCCGCAGAAGAACCATCCCGGAGATCCCGGCTACGCCACTCCCGCCACTGGGAAGAATCCCACGAACAAGGCTCCCGATCATCTGATCATGGATCTTTTCTGGATGCCGTTCGCCGAGCCTTATGCGATCAGCGAGCCATTCTCCACGGCGGGAAAGGTCAATATGAACTATGAGATCGCCCCCTTCAGCTACATCCGCCGGGCGACTGCGATGCATGGGGTTTTGAAGGCCGAGGAGCCTCTGGCGATCCCGAATGCGGCCTCGAAGATTTACAAACTCTGGGACCACGAAACCAATGACAACAGCATCATGCCGAATAACGCGCGCGATAAGGATGCCCAGGTCCGCACGGATTGGGACAAAGCTTACAATGGTCAGGCCCCATTCGATAAGGTGAGGCTCGGCATCGACGCGGATCTGACGCTCTCCCAGTTTGAGGCCCGTTTCAAAGCCGGTGAGATATTCCGCTCGGCCACCCAGATCTGCGAGACGCATCTGGTGAGAAAGGGTGACCTGCTCAGCGAATACGAGAGCGGAGACTTCTGGACCAAGAAGAACATCCTGACCGGCGACAACACCCGCGAGCGCCCCTACACGAATATCTACTCCCGGCTGACCACCAAATCGAACGTCTTCACCATCCACGTCCGCGCCCAAGTACTGCGGAAGGCGACCAATACCAATGCCACGCAATGGGACGAGGACAAGGACCGCGTCATGAGCGAGCACCGAGGCTCGACGATCATCGAGCGCTACATCGACGCGGCGGCTACGAATCTGCCCGACTTCGCCTCCCCGGCGAGCGCCGATGCGACCCTGGACGCGAATTACCGCTTCCGGATGGTGGCCACGAAGAAATTCGCACCGTAGGCGGCGGCACAATCCCTCCGCAGCGCTAGCCGGGGATCGTGCCTGGCGCCATCCGGCAGGGCAGGCTTGCAAGTTTGTTCCGGGCTGTCTTTGTGGCGGCCGGTGAAATGACTCGTTGCTGGCAAGGATCAAGCTAGTATTTATGGCGGGTGGTGGTATCTTCCATCAGCCAAGTGCGAATGCGAATCTCCCATTCTCCGCTCGCTGCCATCGGCCTCTCGGCCCTGGTGGGGATGGTCGATCTCCCCTCGAACGCAGCGCCCCCGGAGGGGTGGGAGCTGGTTTTCTCCGATGAATTTCAAGCCGAGAAGCTCGATGCCGCGAAATGGAGCACGACCATGGCTTTCGCCGGCACCCACGGCCCGCGCTATCACAACGAATACTATTCCAGCTACACGCTCGACGAGGACGTGATTCTCGGGGACGGCCTGCTCCGCCTGCGCACCGACCGGCGGACCGTGAAAGGCGACGATCCCCCCGGCGATTTCGATTATTCCCAGGGGCTGGTTTCAACCCACGGCAAGTTTCACTTCACCTACGGTTACATCGAGATTCGCGCGATGTTCCCCGGTGGCAAAGGGCTCTGGCCCTGCTTTTGGCTCATGCCGCAGGATAAGGCGAGCTGGCCGCCGGAATTCGATATCGCCGAGTATTACGGTGGCCAGCGGAAGATGCACCACGGCCTCGCCCACGGCACCATGCACGAGCCGCTCTGGGACAGCACCGGCGACAGCGAGACGGAATTTGAGGATGTCTGGCACACCTATGCTCTCCAGTGGACCGCCGGCCGCGCCGTCTGGCTGGTCGATGGCATCGTCCGCAAGACGATCAATGCCGACTACGTCCCGCGCAGCGCGATGTATGTGCTCCTCAGCAACAGCATCAGCTCCCGGCGCGGGCCATCGGGCGAACCGGACGAAAAAACCGTCTTCCCGAACTTTTTCGCGATCGACTATCTGCGCGTCTGGCAGCCACCGCTCCCGGTCGTGGCGAAAACCGCGCCTGCGCCTGAGGCGGTGGTGGTGAAATTGGAGGCTGCCGAAGTTCCAGCGATCACGGAAGAGTCGCCGGATCCGGGGCTGCCCGAGCCTGGGCTGCAAGATCCAGTGCAGCCGTAGCCGCTCGTTTGGAGTGCGGCGGCAAAGCACGGTGCGGATGTCGGTATGGGATGCGCCGGAGGCGTGCGGGGCCTTGTAAAACAGACAAATCGGCGGGTGCCTCCATGCCGCCTTCGTCTGCGAGATGGGCGACACTCGCAGCCCGCCGCCACAGGCGGGGGCGCGTCTTGCGAGTTTCGGATTCCGAACTCAGGGCCGGGCTCTCTTTCAGAAGCGGGCGCCGCCCTGCTTCAAATCTGAAAACCACACCATCTAGTGGAGTTATTCACAATCAAACCCCCACATATTGTGCTTGCCGCAAAAACGCTCCCACCGTAGTTTTCGCGCCGTCCTTCGGTTTTCACACGCACTTTTACCCCTCTCACCCGATGTATCTCCAGTCCCTCGAACTCTTCGGCTTCAAGTCTTTCGCCCCGAGAACCAAGATGGAATTCCATCGCGGCGTGACCGCGGTGGTCGGGCCAAACGGGTGCGGAAAGTCGAACGTGCTCGACGCCATGCGGTGGGTGCTCGGCGAGCAGTCGGCCAAGGCACTGCGCGGCGGCGAAATGGCGGACGTGATTTTCAGCGGCACCGACTCGCGTGCCGGAGTCGGCATGGCCGAGGTCTCGATGACCTTTTCCGAGTGCGAGGAGCAGCTCGGGCTGGACTGGCATGATGTGACGATCACCCGCCGCGTCTTCAAGGACGGCGGGAGCGAGTATCTGCTCAACCGGACGCCGTGCCGGCTGAAGGACATCCAGCAGCTTTTCATGGATACGGGCATCGGCCGCTCGGCCTACTCGATCATGGAGCAGGGGAAGATCGACATGATCCTCTCGTCGCGGCCCGAGGATCGGCGCGCGATTTTCGAGGAGGCGGCGGGCATCACGAAATACAAGGCTCAGAAGCGCGAGGCGCTGCGCAAGCTGGAGGCTACGGAAGCAAACCTGCTGCGGCTCGCGGACATCGTCAAAGAAGTGAAGCGGCAGATCGGCAGCCTCCAGAGGCAGGCGGGAAAAGCGCGGCGCTACCAGTCGCTGATCGGCGATCTGAAGATGCTCGAAACGCACGCGGCCAAGCGGCAGTTCGACGCGATGGAGGAGCAGCGCGTGGCCGCAAAGCAGGAGCTGGCGCGGCTCGCCGACCGGCAGGTGGAGTGCGAGCAGGAGATCGAGTCGCGCGAAAGCGAGGTCGCGGTGCAGCGCGCGGCGCTGGAGGAAATGGAGCAGCGGCTCAACCAGGCGAGGCAGTCGGTGAACGACCTCAGGACCCGCATCTCAAACCACGAAAACCGCATCCTTTTCAACGAGGAGCGCGCGCAGGAATTCACGCAGCTCGTGGACCGCTACCGCAGTGACGTGGCCGGGGCGGAGGAGAAATTCCGCATCGCCGAGACGCAGCTTCACGATACCGATACCGAGCTGGAGCAGATCACCACGATGCTCGCGGGCGAGCTGCGGCTCATGGAGGAAAAGCAGGCCGCGACTGCTGCGCTGACGGGCCAGCGGCAGGAGGCCGAGCGCACGATCAGCGCCGTGGCGAATGACGC
>JAYTML010000508.1:0-3103 GCA_043728655.1 Chthoniobacter sp.
CACGCCTACGTCTGCGACCTCACGGCCGAGCAGACGGACGAATACCGCGGCGCTCCCGACCGCCCCGGCCGGCCCAGCCCTTTCCGCGACCGCAGCGTGGAGGAAAACCTCGCGCTCTTTAAGCAGATGCGCGCCGGGGAATTCCCCGACGGCGCCCGCACCCTCCGCGCAAAGATCGACCCGCATCATCCGAACGTCTGGCTGCGCGACCCCGTCCTCTACCGCATCCGCCACACCGCGCATCACCACACCGGCGACGCGTGGTGCATCTACCCGATGTACGACTTCGCGCACTGCCTCTCGGACAGCGTGGAAGGCATCACGCACTCCGTCTGCACGCTCGAGTTCGAGGTCCACCGGCCGCTTTACGACTGGATCCTGCAAAACCTCCCGGTCCCCTCGCCGCGCCCGCACCAGTATGAGTTCGCACGGCTTTCGCTGACCTACACGCTGATGAGCAAGCGCAAGCTGCTCGCGCTCGTCGCCGAGGGGCACGTGTCCGGCTGGGACGATCCGCGCATGCCCACGATCTCCGGGCTGCGCCGGCGCGGCGTCACGGCGGCGGCGCTGCGCGCGTTTGCCATCGGCGTGGGCGTCACGAAATACAACGGCCTCACCGAGGTCGCCGTCCTGGAGCACGCCATCCGCGAGGATCTGAATTCGCACGCCCAGCGCCGGCTCGGCGTGCTGCGTCCTTTGAAAGTGGTCATCACCAACCTGCCCGAGGGTCATCGCGAAACCGTGCCCGCCACCAATCACCCGCTCGACCCCGCGCTCGGCACGCGCGCCGTCCCGTTCTCGCGCGAGATTTTCATCGAGCAGGACGACTTTGCCGAGGTGCCGCCGCCAAAGTATTTCCGCCTCAAGCCCGGCGGCGAGGTGCGGCTGAAATACGCCTACATCATCAAGTGTGAGGAAGTGGTGAAAAACGCGGACGGCAGCATCGCCGAACTGCGCTGCACCGCCGACCTCGACAGCAAGACCGGCGGGGCCACTTCCTCGCGAAAAATCAAAGGCACGATCCACTGGGTCAGCGCGCCGGACTCCATCGCCGCCGAGGTCCGGCTCTACGACCGCCTTTTCACCGAGGCCGAGCCCGAGGCCGACGGCCGCGACTTCCGCGCCTGCCTGAACGCGCACTCGCTGGAAACCGTGACGGCCCGGCTGGAGCCGGCGCTCGCCGACGCCACGCCCGCCGAGCGCTACCAGCTCGAGCGCACCGCCTACATCGCCGCCGATCCGGTCGAGTCGAAAGCGGGAGCGCCCGTTTTCAACCGCGTGATCTCGCTGAAGGATACGTGGGCGAAGGAAGCGGCGCGCGGGTAGCTAAGTGCGGCGGGCGGTGACCGCGGCCGTACCGGCCTAATAATCGCCATCGTCGCGAGCTTGACGTGCCGCGGCGGGTGGCGCGATGTAGCGGCCCCCCGCCCCCAACTCCTACCACTATGAATGCACTCCCGCGTCTCGTCCTCGTCGCCGTCCTCGCGCTGTCTGCCGCGTCCGCTTTTGCCGCGGATGGCGGAAAAAAGAACATCCTCCTCCTCGCCGGCAAGCAGTCCCACGGGCCGGGCGAGCACGAGCACAATGCGGGGATGCTCCTTTTCAAAAAATGCCTGGATGAAAGCGGCCTGCCGGTCACGACGACCGCGCACCTGAGCGCGGAGTGGCCCAGCGCCGAGGAACTCGCGAAGGCGGACACCATCGTCTTTTACAGCGACGGCGGCGGCGGGCATTTCCTGCTGAAGGACGACCACCTCGAGCAGGTGGCAAAGGAGATGAAACGCGGCGCGGGATTCGTCTGCCTGCACTACGCCGTGGAGTATCCGGCGGACAAGGGCGGGCCGCAGGCGCTGGACTGGATGGGCGGATTCTTCGAGGCGAACTGGAGCGTGAACCCGCACTGGATGGCGGATTTCACCGCGCTGCCAAAGCATCCCGTGAGCAACGGCGTGAAGCCGTTCGCCACCAATGACGAATGGTATTTCCACATGCGCTTTGCCGGATCGGAAAAAGGAAGGCGCACCGACGTGCTCTCAGCCGTGGCGCCCGACAGCACGATGTCCCGCAAGGACGGCGCGCACGAAGGAAACCCCACGGTGCGCGAGGCGGTCGCAGCGAAGAAACCGCAGACGACCGCCTGGGCTTTCGAGCGCGCTGACGGCGGGCGCGGCTTCGGCTTCACCGGCGGCCACTTTCACAAAGGCTGGGCCAATGACGACCAGCGGAAGCTCGTGCTCAACGCCATCATCTGGACGGCGAAAGGCGAAGTGCCTGCGGACGGCGTGCCGTCGAAAGTCACCGCGGAGGATCTGGAAAAGAACCTCGATCCGAAAGGCGCCCCAAAGCCGAAGCCCGCGGCAGCAGCGGCGGCAGCAGCGCCCGCGAATCCCGACGCGAAGGCGCTCTTTGAGAGCCCGCTCGTCACGGCCGGCTCGGTCGCCGTGAAGGCGGACTTGAAGGGCGCGAAGGAGCTTTACCTCGTCGTCACCGACGGTGGCGACGGCTTCCAGGCCGACTGGGCGGACTGGGCGGAGCCGGTGCTCCTCAAAGCGGACGGCACCAAGCTCAAGCTCACGGACCTGAAGCCGAAAATCAGCGAGACCGGCTGGGGCAAAGTGGAGATCAACGCCAATGCCGCCGGCAAGGCGATGGCGATCAAGGGCGCGGCGATCCCTTTCGGGCTCGGCGTGCATGCGCCTTCGAAGATCGGCTTTGACCTGCCGGACGGCATCGTCGCTTTCGAGGCAAAGGCCGGCGTGGACGACGGCGGCACCAAGCAGGGCATCGGCAGCACCGTCATTTTCAAAGCCTACGCGCAAAACCCCGGCGAAGTGGCAGCCAAGCCGGCGGCGCCTGCTGGCAAGTCACCCGAAGGGCGCTACGGCCTCGATGCGGCAAAAGCTGCGATGGACGGCTTTAAGACGCCCGCCGGTCTCCGCGCCACGCTCGTGGCCGCCGAGCCGATGATCGCGAACCCGACCAACATCGAGGTCGATCCGCGCGGACGCATCTGGGCGACCGAGTGCCTGAACTACCGCCGCTGGATGGAGCAGCGCCCCGAGGGCGACCGCGTGGTCATCCTGGAGGACACCGACGGCGACGG
>JAYTML010000509.1:0-2615 GCA_043728655.1 Chthoniobacter sp.
TATTCTGGGAGCGCGACGGGCAGCGGAAAATCTCCAGCCGCGCCGGCGCAGTCACCCTGCAGCTCGTCCCGTCGAGCAAGGTAATCAGCGAGCTGCGCGGGCTTTTTCCAAACGCGAAGATCGTCGGCTGGAAATACGAGCTCGATGGCACGCCCGCGGACGTGGCGGCGAAAGCCGCGCGGCAGCTCGCGGAGAACCACACGGACGTGTGCATCGTCAATGGCACGGCCTACGGGCGCGGCTTCGGCGTGTATGCGCCGGGCAGCGAGCTGCGGCATCTGCCGGACACCGCGGCCCTCTGCGAGTGGGCGGCGGAGTGGGTGCGTCTGTAGGGGAAGCTGGCCACCTTTTCCCCGGAGACACGACGCTTTGAGACTGTGAAATAAGTCAGGAGTCCGGGCGCGGGAGCGCCTTGTTGGCGCGCAGGAGCGCCTGGCTCCGCAGCTCCCACTCGGAGCCAAGCGCTCCTGCGCGCCGGGCCTGGCGCTCCTGCGCCAGGATCCGATGGGAAGAATGCTTCGCCGCCTTTTTACACACCGCGCTACGCGCGCTCGGCCAGGAATGTGGCGACCTGCTCCGCGAGCTTGCGGCTGATGCCTTCGGTGGCGGCGATTTCCTCGATGCTGGCGCGGCGGAGACGGGCGACGCTGCCAAACTTTTTAAGCAGGAGTTTTTTCCGTGGCTCGGAGACGCCGGGGCAGTCGTCGAGCAGGCTCTCGGCGATGCGGCGTTTCATGAGGAGCTGGTGGTAGCCGTTGGCAAAGCGGTGGGCTTCGTCCCGGATGCGCTGGAGCATTTTCAGCGCGCCGCAGTCGTGCGGGAGGACGAGCGGAAGCGGCCGGCCGGGGCGGTGGATTTCCTCGAACTCCTTCGCGAGTCCGATGATCGGCAGCTCGTGGAGGCCGAGCCGCTGCAGCTCGCGGCACGCGGAGGAGAGCTGGCCCTTGCCGCCGTCCACGATGACGAGGTCGGGCAAATGCGGAATGCGGGATGCGGAATGCGGAGTATTTGCCTCAGTCATGCGGGCGACTGATTCGCAAACGTCTTCCTGCGAAAACTCGGGATCAAACACGATCCGCGTCTCGCCGCGGGTTTCGGACGATTCCGCATTCCGTATTCCGCGCTCGGCGTTCGCGTCCTTCAGCACCCGCGCATACCGCCGCCGCACCACCTCGGCCATGCTGGCGAAGTCATCCTGCCCCTCGACGGTGCGGATGCGGAAGCGGCGGTAGAGGTGATTGGCGGGCCTGCCGTCCACGAAGCAGACCATGCTGGCGACGATGTGGGTGGTGCTGATGTTGGAAATGTCGAAGCACTCCATGCGGCGCGGCGGAGCGCCGAGGGAGAGCGCCTCGCCGAGGGCGGCCAGGTCGGCGACGGGGTTGATGGTGGTGGTGACGCCGAGGCGATTGCGCTGGTCGCGGTTGAAGCGGGCCATCGGCTTGGTCGTCTTGCGGAGGTCGTCGAGCATGTTCCGCATCTCGGCGGCGCGCTCGAAATCCAGCGCGGTGGCGGCTTTGCGCATCTCGTCTTCGAGCGTCTGGAGGAGTTCCTTCGACTGCCCGGTGAAAAACTCGCACGCGCGCTCGATGCGCTCGCGGTATTGCTCGGCGTTGGTGTCGGAGAGTTTCATGGGCACCTGGTAGGTGGAGGATTTCAACTCGCGCTCGGACGGCGTGCCGCGGCCGAAGGTGAGGACGCCGAATTTCTTCCGCATGAAATTGAGCGTCTGCCGCAGCGCGCCGGAGTGGGCGAAGGGGCCGAAGTAGCGGGCATTGTCACCCGTCTTGAATCGCGAGAGGCGGAAGCGCGGCCACTCGTCGGCCATGTCCACCTTGACCATGAGGAAGCGTTTGTCGTCGCGGAAGCTGACGTTGTAGCGCGGGCGGAATTCCTTGATCAGACGGCCCTCCAGAAGCAGCGCCTCGGGTTCGCTGCCGGCGAGGTGCCACTCGAAATCCCAGATCGCGTCGAGCAGCGCGCGGGTCTTTATATCCGCGCGCATGGCTCGGCTCGGCATGAAATACTGGCCCACGCGCTTGCGCAGATCGCGCGCCTTGCCGACGTAGATCACGCGGTTGAAACGGTCGCGCATGAGATAGACGCCCGGCTTGTGCGGGACATCGCGGAGCTTGATTTTCGGATCGGCTTTCTCGGGCGCGGGCATGGGTGGGGGGAAGCATCGCCAACAGACGCGGGCGCTCAACTGGAATGACGGAATCGCAAGCGTTGTGGGACACGCTTCCCAGCCTGTCGGAGTGCGGCGGGCGTCCTCGCCTGCCGGGGAGAGCGGGTGCCATCTGTTGGCACTCGGGCAGGCTGGGAAGCCTGCCCCACTACTCCTGCGGCTCGCGGGCGACCATGTTCATGCAGCGCGTGATGAGCGCGGTCCAGCCGGTCTGGTGGGAGGCGCCGAGGCCGCGGCCGGTCTCGCCGCAGAAGTGCTCGTGGAAAAGCAGATGGTCGCGCCAGTGCGGATCGGCGGCGTACCGGGGATCGCCGCCGTGGCAGGGGCGCGAGCCGTTTTCATCCGGGAGAAAAAGCTGCGTGATGCGCTGGGCCAGCTCGTGCGCGACCTGCCCGAGGTTCATCAGCTTTCCGGAGCCGGTGGGAAA
>JAYTML010000510.1:0-10034 GCA_043728655.1 Chthoniobacter sp.
TATCGAACCAATTGCACTCGGTCGGAATTCGTGCGCGCGGTCAACGACGTGCGTGCTTCCTTCACCTCATCGAACTCCATCGGCGGAAACATCGACTCCGCGTAGTAAGGCAGGTGCCCGCTGGTGAGATACAAGTTCTCCCGAGCTAAGTGCGGCGTCCTTACCCGATCATATCCTGCAGCGAACTCCGTCTCCTTCGCCAGCTTCTCGATCTCCTCGATCAAGACCGTGCCGCGCGGGAGCCAGAGCGGGAGGCCGGGGCCGACGTCGTCGTCGAAGCAGAACAGCTCCATCTCCTGGCCGAGCTTGCGGTGGTCGCGCTTCTTCGCCTCCTCCAGCATCGTGAAGTAAGCCTCCATCTCGGTCTTGTTCTTGAAGGCCGTGCCGTAGATGCGCTGGAGCTGCGGGTTCTTTTCGTCGCCCTTGTAATAGGCGCTGGCGACATGGGTCAGCCGGAAGGCGCCGATGTTCCCCGTGCGCATGACGTGCGGTCCGGCGCACAGATCGAGGAAGTCACCGTTGCGGAAAAGCGAGATTTCCTCGCCCTCGGGGATGTCCGCGAGATTGCCGATTTTGAACTTGCTCGGATTGCCCGGCCGCTCGCCGAGCCCGCCGAGCCGCCCGCTTTCCGCGAGCGCGATGGCTTCCTCCCGCGAGACGATGGTCTTTTCAAAAACGTGGTTGGCCTTGATCTCCTTTTTCATCTCCTCCTCGATCTTCGCGAAATCCTCCGGCGAGATGCGGTGCGGCATTTCGAGGTCGTAATAAAACCCATTCTCCACCGGCGGCCCGGCGGCGAACTGCGCCTCCGGCCAGATGCGGAGGATGGCCGTGGCGAGCACGTGCGCGGCGGAGTGGCGGAGGCGCTCGATGTCGGTCATCGCATGGCGCTGTTCAAGGGTTTGGCGTTCGTCAGGCATAGGGAAAGGGTGGGGAAGGTAGGTTTCGGCGGGAGCCCTCGCAAGCGCGGAGCGACCAAAACCCCGGAGGGACGCGCTCCCGCGCGATCCCTAACCTGGCGGGAGATTGGGGACTCGCGGGAGCGCGTCCCTCCGGGTCGCAAACGCGCCGGATCCCGGCGGACGTGCATTTTCGCCCGGTGAAAATCGGGCCGGAGATACGGGAGCCTTCCAGAGTTCTCAATCCCGCCTCATCAAAGTCTCCCGCTCGTTATCGTCACCGTGACGATCTCTGTGATCATCGCCGCTCTCGGCATTCTGCGCGCGGCGGCGGGTCTGCTCGATGAGGTGGAGCTGGAAGAACTTCTCGCTCTGCTTGATGAGGAGCTGCTGCTGGGAATTGATGTAATGCCGGAGGAGCTGCTTCTGCTGGGCGGCCGCTGCCTGCTGATTGCTGGCGCTGGCGAGCGCAGCGGTGCGGGCGGCCTGCGCGATCTGCTGCGAATTGTGCGCTGCCGCCGCCGCAGCCTGTCGCTGCTGATTTTGCTGGGTGGTGGCCGCCGTCCGCTGCGCGATCTGCGCCTGGCTGTTGTTCTTCGGCACCGCCCGCGCGGGCTGGATTCCGCACGCGAGCAGCGAGAGGAGCAGGACCAGAAGCGTTTTGGGGGCGCGTGTCATGGCGGGGGATCTTCGGTGACCTAACGCCCGCGCTCCGGGAAACGCAAAGGTTTCCTCACTCGTGCCGACCCTTGAACGTCAGCTCCGCGATGCCGGATTTGTCGAGATCGCCAAGCCCCTCGAAAACCATCCTGTCGTACTGCGCCTTCGTGGCCTCGGCGAGCGGGAGTTCCAGCCCGGCGGTGCGGGCGAGTTGCAGCGCGATGCCGCTGTCCTTGGCCGCGTGGGCGGCGGAGAAAAAGCAGGCGTGGTCTCGGTTCTGCATGTCCTCGCCATCCGTCGCGAGCACGCGAGACGCGGCGCCGGTCTGGGAGAAAACCTCGCGCAGCATGGCGAGGTCGAGCCCGAGCACTTCGCCGAGGCCGAGGCCTTCCGCGAGGCCGGCGGTGTTGATGTTCATCACCATGTTGACCAGCGCCTTCACCTTTGCCGCCGAGCCCGCGCCGCCGATGTAGCGGACCGAACCCGACAGTTTTTCCAGCACCGGCATCGCGCGCTCAAACGCCTCCGTCTTCCCGCCGCACATGAGATACAGCGTGCCCTCGCGCGCCTGCGTGATGCTGGACGCCATGCAGGCCTCCAGCGATTGCGCGCCCGCCTCCGTGCAACGGCTCTCCACGAGCACATGGGTGCCGGGGGAAACCGTGGCGCAATTGATGAAAAGCCGGCCTTCCGCCACGGCCACGCCCGTGGAGCTGGCGAGCAGCGAGTCGTTGCCGCTGCCGACCGAGCCAAAGATGTCATCCATCGCCTCGTCATCGGTGACGACGGTGATGATCACCTCCGCGGCGGCTGTGACTTCGGGCAGCGTGGCGGGTGCCGCGCAGCCGAGTTCGGCGGCGAGCTCCGCGGCATGCTCGGGGTGCGCGTCAAAGACGGCGGTGACCGTGAAACCTGATTCCTTCAGCCGGCGGGCCATGTTTGCGCCCATGCGGCCGACTCCGACGACAGCGATTTTTTCAGACATAGTGCGTCGAGGGTAAATGCAAAGGCGTGGAGACGGAGAGAAAATTGCGTGAAGATTTCGTCCGCTCATTCCGTGGCTCTGCGCCACTGAGTCAGGAATCGCACGGGGAGCGGCGAAAGATGTTTTCCTCCGGGAGAGAGGAGGTTACCCTCCGCGCCATGTTTCGAGATTCCTCCCTAGCCGCTGCAGCGGTGGCGGTCATTTCCTGCTTTTGCGCGATTCCCTCCCATGCAGCGAGCTCCGCTGGCGCGCGTGTGCTCCAGGTGCAGAAGGATGTGTCCAGCGCGGGCGCGCCTTTGAAGAATGGCGGGACGGCAACCGCCGGAGCGCCGGTGGTCACCGGGGCTGATTCCCGCGTGGAATTGAAGCTCGCCAGCGGAGCGACAGTCCGGATCGGGCAGGGCTCCGCCTTTTCATTCGACGGCGCGAACCTTTCGCTCAGCCGCGGCTCCGCGCTTTTCAAACTCGGCGGGACCAAGGTAAAGATCGCCACCCCGGCATTCAACTGCGCGGCAAGCGCGGGCGTGATCTCGGCGCATTCGACGAAGAGTTACGAGGCATGCTTCGTCATCGAGGGCGCCGCCGTGATCAATGGCGTCAGTCTCAGGACCGGCGAAGGCTTTGTGCGTGAAAACGGGGCCGCGAGGAAGATCGCCTTCGACGTGAAGCGGATGCTTGAGACGTCGTTCCTCGTGACGAAGTTTCCGAAGGCGCCGTGGGTGGCTGAGGCGTTTGCGGCGGCCGCAATCCAAAGCGAATTGCTCGCGGCCAATCGCGCGCAAAGTGCGCTGCTGAGCGGGCGCGCGAATGCGAATGCCACCACCACCAGCGTGCGCGCGGCATCGGCGCCCCTCGCACCGACCGCGAGGCCATTGCAAAGCGCCGGCGCCGTGCCGAATGCCGTGGCAGCGAACACCGTTGCTCAGGCCGCTTCTGCGGGGGTTTCCGGCGGTACATTGTACGTCGGTGGCGGTTCGGCATCCTCGGGGACGACGAATGTCGCGGGAGCGACGGTGAATTCGAATTCGGGCGGATACACGAGACTCGTTTTCGGCAGCACGCTGTCTCTCGGTACGGGCAGCGTAGTCGGCACGTCCGGGGGCACGGTGCTTCCCGTCAGCAGCGGCGGGGTGACGACGACGATCGGTGGGGCAACGAACGTTGGCGTGCTCAATTTGACGGGCGGAGGCTTGGTCAAGACCGGTGTCGGATCGGTTGGAGTCAGTAATGTTGTGCCCACGACCGGTGGCGGAGTGCTGACCGTGACGCCGGGGACGCTCACGAATGGAAATCTGCAAACCGTCGGAGGTGTCACGGTGATTGGCGGGGTCAACGGGGTCAACGGGGTCAACGGCGTCAACGGCGTCAATGGCGGCATACTGAACATCGGCAGCGGCGGGAGCGTGGTACTCACCAACGGCAGCCTCTTTGTCGCGCCGCAGCCTTGATTCCAAGCCGGTGAAACGGTTCGGCGCGGGCGTTGCCGCAGCGCTTTGCATGTTGGGACCTGCATTCTCGCAGGAGGCGGCTGTAGAGCGCGTGCGATCAGGCGCGCCGGGGGTTTTGCCGCGTGACGCGAGCGCTCTGACGATGATCGAAGAGGAGCGCGGCGAGGTCGTAGATCTGAATGCGCCGCCGGTCGTCGCGCGGCCGAAATTTCGTGTGACGGTGCAGTTGAATATCGAGCACCAATCCAACGCTTCGCTGAGCCCTGGCCGGCAGGTGGATGACTGGCTTTTGCTCCCGTCGCTCGAAGCCGGCTGGAACGCATCGCTTGGCGCCGGCTTCAGTCTCGATCTTTCGGTGAGGGCCGATCTGGCGAAATACTTCCGTCTGGACGCCAGCACATACTGGGGGCCGTCGGCCACGGCGATTCTGGAGTATCGCGTGCGTCCGGAATGGCCGCGGATCTACGTGGGCGGCCAGGGCTACCGCTACGATCTGATCGACCCCTCGGACGAAATCACGCGGGCCGGGGCATTCATCACTGGCATCGATTGTTCGCGGGCCTTTCACGGCGGACGCACGCAGATTGCCGTGGGATACCAGTTCGCGAAATACTGGGCGTCCCCTCGCATCGAGGATCGCGGATCGCACGCGCTTTTTGCCGCGGCGACCCGGCAGATCAAAGGGCCGCTCTACGCGCAACTCTCCTACTCCTGGCAGTTCACCGCTTTCGAGCGGCAGGCCGTCCTCGACCGGCAGGGGCTTCACGACCGCAACGACAGCCGCCACATTGTGAGCGCCGGCGTGATCTACGCGTTTTCAAACGACGCTTTCATTCGCCTCTACGCGTCGTATCTGCACAACGACTCGAACAATCCGTTCGCCGATTACGGAAACTTCACGGGCGGGCTCGGCTCGGCCGTGACTCTGCGCTTCTGACGCCGTCAGGCGCGCGTGGCGATTACGGGAAGAAGGGATTGTGCTCCCGCTCCTCGCCGACCGTGGTCATCGGGCCGTGGCCGGGGCAGAGGATCGTGTCGGGGGAGAGGGTGAGGATTTCCTCGCGGTTTGTGCGCAGCGCGTCGGCGTAGCTGATGCTGCCGCCGCCCATCGAGCCGGCGAAGACGGCGTCGCCGACGATGGCGACGGGTTTCGCGAGGCCGGAGAGGACGTAGGTGATGCCGCCTTTCGAGTGGCCCCATGTGAGGCGCGTGGCGATGCGCAGCGCGCCGGCGCTCCACGTCCGCCCGGCGGCAAAGGATTCCGCGCCGTCGAGCGGCTCGCGGCTGCCGGTGAAGGCGGGCGCGCCGGTCTTCGCCTTCAGCCGGTCGAGGTCGAAGATGTGGTCGCCGTGCGTGTGGGTGAGGAGGATCAGTTTCACGCGCAGGTTTTTCCCGGCGATGAGCGCGAGCATTTCCGTGCAGTCCGCGCCGGTGTCAAAGGCGACGGCCTCGCCGCTGGCGGTGTCCCACGCGAGGTAGGAGTTCACCGTCATGTCGTCGAATGGCGTGGTGAACTGCGCGAGCCCGTCGAGCGAGACGGGCGCGGGGAGGTAGGCGCGGTTGCCGAGTGCGGAGAGCGCGTCCGCTTTCAAACCCAGGGCCGGAGCCACCGCGCGGGCCGTGGTCTCGTCCCACGCGCCGCCGCGCAGGCTGGCGACGGCTGCGGCGGAGACGCCAGAGGTTTCGGCGAGCTGGGCATCGGTGAGTTTCAGTCCGCGCATCGCCTTGCCGACGATGTCTGAGAAGTTGTCTTCGAGTGGGAGGGCCATGTGTGTGGAAAAGCTGGCGGCGCGTCAGCGGCCGTACGGTCTCTGGCCGAGGAAATTTCCCGGCGGGAAGTAGTTTGCGACGATGTACACATTGCCGCTCGCCGCCCGGGCGTAGCCGTAGCCCACGGCGCTGGTGCCGCTCCACACCATCTGCGTGTAGTGGCCGACCCGCGCGAAGTTCGCCTGCGTGATCGGTTCGCCGCGGTAGGCGGTGCGCTCGCTCAGCCAGTCGTCGGCGGCGTCGGCGGCGGAGGGATTGCCGCCGCTGGCCTGCCACACATTTTCGCCAAAGTCCTGGCGTCCGCTGTGGACGAGCCCGGCGTCGCGGTCGGCGAGCCGCTGGGCCCACTCCTGCGCGATGGCTGCGCAGTCCGCGCTCCACTCCAGCGGAGCCACGCCCTTCGCGGCACGCGCTTCATTGTGGACCTGGAGAAAGGCTGCGCGTCCCGCCGCGCCACCTGCGCCGCGGATCACGGGCACCGGCACTGCGCGCGGCGGGTACTGGACCGGCGGCGGCGGCAGCGCCGCGACCCGGCCGCGGCGGCCTCCGCCGAGCGCGATTTCCTGCTGCGCATCGCCGGTGACCTCGTAGCGGCCGACGACATCGTAGCCGACTTTGAAAATCCAAATGTGGCCGGGGAAGGTGCCGATGATGCGCGGCTGACCGTCCGGCGGGAGCGCGCCGTAGTTCACCTGCCCGGCGTAAGGCTGCTGCCACACGAGGCTGACGGGCGAGCCCGTGTTGTTGATGACCGAGAGCTGCACCTGCCGCTTCGGATTCTCGCGCTGCGGCGCCTCGCGGCGCGGCGCGACGAGGCCCGGATTCTTGTCCTGGAAGGCCTGCCAGAGCTGCTCCAGCGGCGAGGATCTCTTCACATCCTCCTTTTTCTTCTCCTTCTCCTTTCCGAGCACGGTCGGGGCGAAAAGGGTGGCCGCGCCGAATAGCGCGATGAGAGGGAGGAGCAGCGAGCGCGTCTTCATGGCTGCATTCTTCCCCTCACCGGATGACGGTCAAGCCCCGCGAGCGCGAATGCGCCCCGCGTCCGCCTTACGTCTCCGGGATCGCCTCGGCCACATGCTGCGGCTGCCCGGGCGCGACGAGAATGATGCACACCGTCGCCAGCGCGAGGATCGCGGCGCTCGCAAAGAAGGACGTGCGCGCGTAGTCCGCACCGGAATCGCGCGAGACGAGCGCGAATCCGATGACGGGCCCGAGGAAGCGCCCGAGGCTGCCCGCGCTTTGCATCAGCCCGAGCAGGCGGCCCTGGCAGTGCGCGTCGGTCGTGCGCGAGGCGAGCCCGTTCAGCGTTGGCGTGACGAAGCTGTTTCCCAGCGAGATGCCGAAGCACACGAGCATCAGCACGCCGAGCGACTGCGTGAATGGCAGCGCCGCCATGCTGACGGCGAGCACCGCCGCACCGATGATCGCGAGCTGTTTCTCGATCGGGCGCTTCAGCAGCCGCCGCAGCAGTCCGCCCTGAAAAATCACGCCCAGCAGCCCCACATACGCGAGCAGGTAGCCGACGTGCTCGGTGTCGTAGCCAAACCGCTTTTCGCAGTAGAGCGCGAAGAGCGCCGTCATGATCGAAAAGCCCGTCACTGACGCGAGCTGGCTGGCGAGGATTGCCGAGATCATGCCGGCCCGGCCTCCGTGGAAAACCTCGCCCACCGTGGCGCGCTGCCGTGCGCGTTCGCGCGATGCCGCCGTCAGCGTCTCCGGCAGGCGCAGCCACACGAGCAGGGCATTGATCAGCGCCAGCCCGGCGGCGAAATAGAACGGCGTGGCCAGCCCGAAATGCTTGCTCAGAATCCCGCCGATCGCCGGCCCGATCATGAAGCCCAGCCCGAACGCCGCGCCCACCAGCCCCATGTTTCGCGAGCGGTTTTCCTTTGTCGTCACATCCGCGATGCACGCCATCGCCGTAGAGATGTTTCCGCCGCTCGCGCCGTCGATCATCCGCCCCAGCAGCAGCATCCACACGGTATTCGCCGCGCCGAGGATCACGAAGCCCACGGCCGTCCCGATGATGCTCACGACGAGCACCGGCTTGCGCCCGATCCGGTCGGACACCTTCCCAAAGAGCGGCGCGCAGATGAGCTGGAGCAGCGAGTAGATTCCCACGATCCACATCAGCTCGTTATTCGTCGCCCCGATCCGCGAGCCCTCCGCGTAGAGCGGCAGCACCGGGATCACGATCCCGAAGCCCACCATGTCGATAAACAGCGTGAGAAAGATGAGCGCGAGCGGCGAGCGCGGCGGAGTGGGAGAGGCGGTGTTTTCCAAGGGAGCGGCAGGGTAAAAGTGGAAAGCGAAAGGGGAAGTGGAAAGTGCCGGCGCGTGCGGCTACGCGCCTTTTCCGTCCACCCGCGCGAGCTGCGCATCGTGCCAGCGCGAGAGCGTGAGCAGCGCGGCAATCGCCCCGACGAATGCCAGCGCCATGTCCTTTTGCGTGTCAAAGCCATCGCCCTGCGTGCCGAGGAAGGACTCCGCCGCTTCCGCGCTCGCCACCGCCGCGGCCCACTCCGCGAGTTCATACGTGGCGCTCACGGCCAGGCAGATGCTCACGACGAGAAACGGCAGCCACGTCGGCTTCGCCAGCACGCCGCGCCGCAGCAGGATCTCCCGCGCGATGAGCGCCGGCACAAAGCCCTGCACGAAATGCCCGAGCCGGTCGTAATGATTCCGGCCCAGATGCAGCGCCTCCTTTACCCACTCGCCCAGCGGCACGAGCGCGTAGGTGTACTTCCCGCCCACGCAGAGCAGGATCATGTGCAGCGCGATCAGGGTGAGCACGAGATCGGTGAAGCGAAAGCGCCGCCACACCGCCGCCAGCGCCGCCAGTCCCGCGATCGTCGGCGCCACCTCCAGCCACCACGTCAGCCGGTCATACGGCGCGATGCCCGACCAGGCCATTACCGCGAGCACGGCGGCGAGCAGGGTAAGATGGAGCGGCGACATTCCCCGCATCGTGGCAGACCCGCGCAGCGTGGCAATCGCGCAGCGTTTCGGATTGGCACGCGCGCGCGGCGCGTTACTTTTCGCCCCATGGAAACTCCATACGCACCCGAGCCTCCCTCGGTCCCGACTCTCACCGCTCCCAGCAAAGACGAGCGCCTGTGGGGCATGCTCGCCCACGTCAGCGCCTTCGCGATGTACTTCACCGTCATCGGTCACATCGTCGGCCCGCTCATCATCTGGCTGTCGAAACGCGACGGCAGCCCGTTCATCGACGACCAGGGCAAGGAGGCGCTCAATTTCCAGATCTCGTGGACCATCTACATGATCGGCACCTTCGTCCTCTTCATCACGGTCATCGGCGCGATCATCGCCATCCCGCTCTTCGTGGTCCTCCCCGTCTTCCACATCGTCTGCATGATCATCGCCGCCATCAAAGCCAACGACGGCGTCGCCTTCCGCTACCCGCTCACGATCCGGATTTTGTAAGGCCGCGCGCGGCGGGAGAAACCTGCGCGCCTACTTTCCAAATATCAGGTGGCACAGCGCCACGCTCGCGATCACGGCCACGCCGTCCGCGATCAGCCCGACGGCCACCGCGTGCCGCGTCCTGCGCACTGAGACACTCCCGAAGTAGACCGCCAGCACGTAAAACGTCGTCTCCGTGCTGCCATAGATCGTCCCCGCCAGCCGGCTGATGAAGCCGTCCGGCTCCCCGAGCCGCTGCACCAGCTCCACAAAAAGCCCGTTCGTCGCACTGCCGCTGAGCGGACGCATCAGCACCATCGGCAGCAGGTCCGAGGGGAAACCGACACGCGCCAGAGTCGGCCCCAGCTTTGCCGACATCAGCGCGATCACCCCCGCCTTTTGCAGCATCCCGATCGCCACCAGCATCGCCACCAGATAGGGCACCGTCCGCTGCGCCGTCCCCCACGCCTCCTTCGCCCCCTCCACGAACTGCTCGTACACCTTCACCCCGCGCAGCGTCGCGTAGAGCGGGAAGAATGAGAGCAGGAAAGGGATCGCCAGCAGCGACACCGACATCAGCGCGCGGATGCCGAAGGACTTCCCCGCGAATTCCGCCGGCGCCTGCCCGCCGCCCAGCCATGCCATCGCATCCGGGAAAAGCAGCGCGCAGAACATCGCCCCGAACAGCGCGAAATACCCCCACACCACTGCCACCTGCCAGCCCGCCAGCGGCCGCACCTCCACGCGCTCGACATCCAGCGTCTCCGGCTCCGCACCGGGTGCGTTTTCTTCCCCGCTTTTCCGCAGATCCCCGTCCGCCCGGAAGATCGGCAGCCGCTCCAGCACCTT
>JAYTML010000511.1:0-1713 GCA_043728655.1 Chthoniobacter sp.
GCGACCTGCCCGGCGACATCGATGTGGGCATGATGCGCTCGACAGACGACGGCGCGACGTGGGGCGCGATGCGAACCATCATGGACTACGACGCCGCGGCGCCAGGCACGCGCGGCAACGGCGTGGGCGATCCGAGCGTGCTTGTGGATGCGAAGACGGGCGCGGTCTTTGTGGCCGCGCTGTGGAGCAAGGGCGCGCGCGGCTGGGCTGGCAGCGGGCCGGGAATGACGCCGGAGGAGACGGGACAGCTCGTCATCGTGAAAAGCACGGACGACGGCGTGACTTGGAGCAAGCCCGTGAGCATCACTCCGCAGGTGAAGCAGCCCGAATGGCGCCTGTGCTTCAACGGCCCTGGCAATGGCATCCAGCTCCGCGACGGCACGCTCGTTTTCGCGGCGCAGTTCAAGGGCGCGGACAATGTGCCGCACTCCTGTTTCATCGCGAGCCGCGACGGCGGGGCTACGTGGAAAATCTCGCCGCCAGCGATCCCCGGAAAGCCACCGACGAGCGAGGCGCAGATCGCCCAGCTCGCGGACGGCGCGCTGCTGCTCTCCATGCGGAATGAAGCGCACGCCGGCCAGCGCGCGTGGGCCCGCTGGGAGTGGAAGGACAGCGTGCTCGCCGGCAAATGGAGCGAACCGTGGCTCGCCGTCGCCGACCCGACGTGCATGGCCAGCCTCATCCGCCATCCGCACGGTGAGCTGCTTTTTTCAAACCCCAACAACCCCGGCAAACGCGTGGCCCTGACGATCCGGACGAGCGGCGACGGCGGCAGGACGTGGAGCGATGGCCGGCTGCTCGATCCCGGATTCTCGATGTATTCGTGCATGACCGTGCTGCGCGACGGGCGCGTGGGCATCCTCTACGAATCCGGGGACACTGCCGGGCTCGTCTTCGCGCGCTTTCCGCTGGAATGGGTGACTGAAAAATGACCGCCGATCTCACAGACGCCGCCAGCCGCGCGCAGCTCGCGGCGCTCTACCGCACGACGCTGCTCGATGATGTGATGCCATTCTGGCTGCGGCACGGGATGGACCGCGAGCACGGCGGGATATTTACCGCGCTCGATCGCGACGGCTCGCTGCTGGATGCCGACAAGAGCGTGTGGTTTCAGGGCCGTGCGGGTTGGATGTTCGCGACGCTTTTCAACCATGTGGAGCCGCGCGCCGAGTGGCTGGAGGCGGCGCGCTCCTGCGTGGAGTTTTCGCGACGGCACTGTCATTCGCCGGAGGGGAAGATGTGGTTCACCGTCACGCGTGACGGCCAGCCGCTGCGGATGCGGCGCTATGTTTTCAGCGAAAGCTTCGCCGCCATCAGCTGCGCGGCATTCGCAAAGGCGACCGGCGATCCGCGTGCGGCGGAGGAGGCGGTGAAGGCGTTCGAGACCTATCTGAGATTCAGCTTTGAGCCGGGTGCGATGCTGCCGAAATACGAGCCGACGCGCCCGATGAAGGGAATCGGCGCCCACATGATCGGGATCGTGACGGCGCAGGAGCTGCGGGCGAATCTCGGCGACGTGCGCGTGAGCGGACGGACGTGCAGTGAGTGGATCGATGCGAGCATCGCGGAGATCGAGCGTGATTTTCTAAAGCCCGAACACGGGGCGCTGATGGAAGTCGTCGCGCCCGATGGCGCGATCCTCGATCACACGGACGGGCGCACGCTGAATCCCGGCCACGCCATCGAGTGCGCGTGGTTCATCATGCACGAGGG
>JAYTML010000512.1:0-9287 GCA_043728655.1 Chthoniobacter sp.
CGAGGGTCGCCTGCACGCTGAGCGGAGTGGCGGTCGAGCCGCTGCGCGCGACGGTGAACTGTCCGACGACGGGCCCGTATTCCGCGGCCTGCGGCACCGGCGTGCTGACGGTGACTAGCGGGCCTTTCGCGATGGTGAAGTAGTCCTCGGTCACGCCCGTGCTGTTGATGAATTTCGCGTCGAGGCGATTGCCGTCGATGTCGAGGATCAGGGAGCCGAGCTTGTTCAGCGACGAGTACATCACCGGATGATTCAGGGGCCCGCCAGTTGCCTGCCCCGAGCTGCCGGCGACGACATAGACCGTTCCGCGACGCCCGCCGTAGTCCTTGCCATACCCGCCGTTTCCGCCAATGCGCCCGTCGCCGCCGTCGATGACCGTCCCGCTGGTGATGTAGGTGGGCGTGGCGTAGAAGCCGTCGAGAAACCACGAGCGCTCGTAGCAGTGGCTGTGGCCGCTGACCACGAGATCGACGCCCGCGTCCTCGAGCATCGGGACGAGATATTCGCGCGCCCATGTCGGCTGCGACTCGGTGTCGGAATCGTGGCTGCCTTTCGTGTAGGGAGGATGGTGCCAGACGGCGATGGTCCAGCGGCGCGTGTTGGCGGCGAGGTCGTTTGCGAGCCACGCGAGCATATTGGTGCGCAGCGTGGAATTGGTCGTCTGCACGTCGAGGCTGATGAAGTGGATGTTTCCAAAATCCCACGAAAAATAGCGCTCGGTGCCGGAGATGTAGCCGCCGCACTCGGCGGCGGTGGGGAAGGTGAAGAGGTCGAAATACGGCACGCCGGAATAGCTGCCGGTCCTGACCTGCGCCGTTTCGTGATTGCCGAGACACGACCAGACGGGGCTCTGCTGGAGCACGGTGGCGTAGGTGTCAAAAAGGGCGGTCTGGTACTCCGAATCTGTGCCGGTGTTGTAGGCGTTGTCTCCGAGGAGGAGGACGATGTCGTTGTGCTTGTATCCGGGGCTTGCGTAGTAGGCGTCGCGGACTGCGCGCTGATCGCTATTCGCCGTCCCCGAGTCGCCGAGCAGCCAGACGCGCGCGGGGCGGTCCGTGCCGGGCACGGGCGCGGTCTTGAAGTAATGGTCGGCGTCGTCGCCGGCGAGTGCTGCGGCGGTGGAGCCGGCGGAGTAGAAATACTTCGTGTCCGGCTGGAGACCGGTCACCCGCACCTCGTGCTCGGTCGTGACGGTCGCATCCGTCGCCGTGCCGGTCAGCGCGCCCTGCACGGTGCCGAATCGGACGGTGCTGTCCGACGGGGTGGCGGTGCGCCAGCGGACGGTCACTGCGGAGGCGCTGTTCATCAGCAGGTACGGGCCGCGCGAAAGCTCTGTGACTCCCGCGAGTTCGAGGTCAAAGCTGATGTCGGAACTCGTGGGGGAATTCTGGTGGATCTCCACGGCGATCGTATTGGCACCGGCGGCGAGGACGCTCGTCGGCAGAATCCATGTCTGCGTGGCGTTGTCCGAACTGCCCGAGGTGGCAAAGGTGTCGAACGCGGCGGCGGCGGGCAGGTTTGCGGTGCGGGCGACCTCGACGCCATTGATGAAGATTGCGCCGGAGTCGTCGTAGAGAAGCGTGAGCCGTAACGAGATGAACTGCGCCGGGTCGGGCACGTTCACGGTCGTGCGAAAATAGGTGGTCGCATTCTTCTGGATGCCGCTGGTGACAGGGTCGGTGTCGATGTAGGCGGTGAGGGTCGCCTCGTCGCCGTCGCCGTAGCCGAGTTGGGCGGGGCCGGATGCCCACGCGGAATCGTCGAAGGCGGACGCACGCCATGCGATGCCCTGGTCGCTGGCGTCGTCGAGGTAGCGCCATGTCGCGCCGTACGGGAGGAGCGTGGCCGCGTGCGCGTGCAGCGCGGTGGCGAGCGTGATGCACGCGGAGAGCAGGAGAAGGCGCAGGGCGTTCATTGGGCGGGAGCGGATGCGCGGGCGGCCTCGATTTCCCCGGCGAGCCTGCGGTTGAGTTTCGACGCGCGCTTGTCGGCGGGCACCTTTTCAAAAGCGGCGCCGGCGCGCTGCCACGCTTCGCGCGCTTCGGATGCGCGCCCGGCCTTTTCGAGGAGCTGCGCTTTTCGCGCGAGCCAGATGTCGGGTCGCGGCTCGCGCGCGGTGAGAGCGTCCAGCCGGCGCAGCGCGGCATCGGTGAGGCCGGCGCGCTCCTCGATCGCCAGCGCCTGCTGCTCAAGGACGGGCACGCGGCCACGGGCGCGGCTGGCCTCGTCGAGACAGCGCGCAGCCGCCTCCGGCTGCCCGTGCCTTTCCAGGAGTTGCGCCCGCTCGGTCGCATGATGGGGCTCGGGAGACGATGCGACGGCGGCGGCCAGATCGGCGTCCGCCTTTTTCCAGTTGCCGCGCTTTTCCAGCATCCCGGCCCGCAGCGCCCGCGCGTCGGCGTGCTCCGGGCGTTTCAAGAGAAAGGCGTCCAGCAGGTTGAGAGCGTCCTTTTCGCGCCCCTGCGCGAGCCGCATCTGCGCGAGGCCGAGGGTCACGACCTCGATGTCGGGCTTGAGCCTGCGCGCCTCCGCGTAGTCGGCCTCGGCGGCCGGCCACGCTCCGTGCATCCGGTGGAGCTCGGCCCGGCGCAGGAGCAGCGCCGCGTCGCCCGGAGATTTGGCGATCACTTGCGTCACAGCGTCGATGGCTTCGTGCAAATCCCCGTGCGCAAACGAGGAGGCGAGCAAGGCGAAGGATGCGGCGGCGAAGGTGAGGACTCGTCGGGACACGGCTTTTTGTGTGGGGGGAATTCCCTGCGCTGCAGGGGTGGCGGCACCTTCGTTGCTTAGCTCTCGCCGTCAACGGTTACCGGTGCAGGAGTCCGCGAGTGGATCCGATGAGGGCAGCGGGAGCAGGCGGGCGGGTGGGAAAATGGCACGCCGCAGGGCATTTCAAGGCGCAGGGAGCCACCTTCGCGTGCGTGCGGCAGGTTTTTCCTTGGCGCGGGTGGCAAAGTCCGCGCATAGAACGGGGAGTGCACGGCGGGCCGATTCCCGCAGCTTTTTCCCACCCAACATGAACACCAAGCAAGTCCTCGACATGTTCGTCGAACACGGCGTGATGGACGCCAGCCAGACGGAAGACATCATCCAGGAGGTCAATCACAGCGGCAAATCGCTCGTCGAGGTCCTGGGCGATTTTCAAATCTGCACGGAGCAGCAATTTTACGAAACGATCGCCAGCTCCATCGGCTCGGATTACGTCGATCTCTCCACTTTTGAGCCGCCGCCGGAAATCACCCGGCTGATCCCCGGCGGCCTTGCGGTCCTGCATCGCGCGTTTCCGCTCGGAGTGGAGGAGGGGAATATCCAGGTGGCGCTCGCCGATCCGCTGAATGCGCAGACGGGCGAGGACCTGCGCTTTGCGCTCGGCAAAGAGATCAAGGTCATGGTCGCGCCGGTCTATCAGATCGATGAGCTGATCAAAAAGAACTACGGCTCCGATACGGGGAGCATGGATGAAATCCTCGCCGAACTCGGCGGCGAACTGGAGTTTGGCGGAGGCGACGGGGCGGACATGAAGCACCTCGAGGCCGAGGCGAATGCGACGCCGATCATCCGCTACGTCGATCTGATCCTCTATCAGGCGATCCAGGACCGTGCATCGGACATTCATTTCGAGCCGTTCGAGACGGAGTTCAAAATCCGCTACCGCGTGGATGGCGCGCTCTACGAGATGGCCCCGCCGCCGCGTCATCTGGCGCTGCCGGTCATCTCGCGCGTGAAGGTCATGTCGAATCTGAACATCGCCGAGCGCCGTCTGCCGCAGGACGGGCGCATTCAGAGAAACATCGCCGGCCGGCAGGTCGATCTCCGCGTTTCCACGCTGCCCACGCAGTTTGGCGAAAGCGTGGTGCTCCGCGTCCTGGACCGCACGACGGTGAATCTGGAGATCGAGGCTCTCGGCATGCCGGACTACATCTACCACTACCTCCTTCGCACGATTGAAAAGCCGAACGGCATCTTCATCGTCACGGGTCCGACCGGCTCCGGCAAGACGACGACGCTTTACGCATGCCTCAACAAGATCAACACCATTGACTCCAAGGTGCTGACCGCCGAGGACCCGGTCGAATACGACATCGAAGGCATCATCCAGGTGCCGATGGATGAAAAGATCGGCCTGACCTTTGCCCGCACGCTGCGCGCCTTTCTCCGCCAGGATCCCGACCGCATCATGGTGGGGGAAACGCGCGATGTGGAGACCGCGCAGATCGCGATCCAGGCATCGCTGACCGGGCACCTTGTCTTCACCACGCTCCACACGAATGACGCGCCCGGCGCCGTCACCCGTCTCATCGACATGGGCGTGGAGCCTTTCATGATCTCCTCGTCGCTCGAGGGCGTCCTCGGGCAGCGGCTCATCCGCAAGATCTGCCCGAACTGCAAGACCGCCTACGAACCGAACGAGTCGGCGCTCGCGCAGCTCGGCCTCTCGCCGCACGAGATTGGCGACAAGAGTTTCTACTACGGCAAAGGCTGCGAAACCTGTAACCAGACCGGCTACAAGGGCCGCAAGGGCATCTACGAACTCCTCGACATGTCCGATCCGATTCGCGAGCTGATCAACAAGCGGGCACCGTCCGTCGTCCTCAAGCAAAAGGCCATCGAACTCGGCATGACCACCCTGCGCCACGACGGCCTCCGCTGCATTTTCGACGGCGAAACGACCATCGAGGAAGTCCTCAAATATACCTGACGCACCGCGGCCCGCCGGGCCGCGCCATGCTGCCGCAGGCGCATCCCGCAAGGCGCGCGCGTTTTTTCCCAACGCGCTCCTCGACAACGTCGGGGGGAGATTTTAACGTCCGCGCAGTCTCGCTTTCCGTCCCTCCCATTATGCCAAAATTCAATTACGTAGCGCTGGATGCCCGCGGTCAGGAATCCGTCGGGGTTATCGAAGCCTCCACCTCCAATGATGCCGTCGGGCAGCTCCGGCAGTCGGGCTATTTTCCGACGAGTGTGATCGAGGAGGGAAAGGGAAAGGCCGTCTCCAAGGCCACGAAGGCCGTGCAGAAAAAGGCGAAGGCGATGTCCGCGCCGAAGGCCAAGAAAGGCGGCATCGTCCTCTTCCAGAAGAAGACGGTGAAGAGCAAGATCCTGATGATTTTCACCCGCCAGCTCGCCACGCTGATCGACGCCGGCCTGCCGCTGCTGCGGAGCCTCACGGTGCTGGCGAAACAGGAGCGCGATCCCGTCCTGCAAAACACCATCAACTCGCTCGCCGACGCGGTGCAGGGCGGCAGCACTTTCTCCGAGTCGATGGCGCAGCACCCGCTGATTTTCAACAAGCTCTACATCAACATGGTGAAGGCGGGCGAACTGGGCGGCGTGCTCGAGCTGGTGCTGAACCGCCTCGCGGAATTCCAGGAAAAGGCCCAGAAGGTGAAGAACAAGGTCATCTCGGCGATGGCGTATCCGGTCATCGTGCTCATCATCGCGATGCTGATCATGGTGTTCCTCATGGCGTTCATCGTGCCCAAGTTTCAGCAGATCTTTAATGACATGCTAAACGGCCGTCCGCTGCCGCCGATCACCCGCTACGTCATCGCCGTCAGCGAACTGATCCAGACGATGTTCATCCCGCCGTATCTTTGGATCACCATCGGCGTCACGACGGTGCTCGTCGTCGGCTATAAGATGATGAGCAAAAGCGCTGGCGGGCGGCGTTTCATGGATCGCGTGACATTGGCGACCCCGCTCTTCGGCGACCTGCTGCGCAAGAGCGCGATCTCGCGTTTCAGCCGGACCCTCGGAACCCTCGTGACGAGCGGCGTGCCAATCCTCCAGGCGCTGAATATCACGCGGGACACCGCGGGAAATGTGGTCATCGCCGAAGCCGTCTCGAAGGTGCATGACGCGGTAAAGGAGGGCGAGTCCATCGTCCAGCCGCTTGAGGCGAGCGGGGTGTTCCCGCCGATGGTTGTTTCCATGGTCGATGTCGGTGAGGAGACCGGACAGCTGCCGGAGATGCTGCTGAAAATCGCCGAGGTCTATGACGACGAAGTGGACAATGCCGTCGAAGGTCTGACCTCGCTGCTCGAGCCGATCATGATCGTCATCCTGGCGCTCATCGTCGGCACAATCGTCATCGCGCTCTTTATGCCGCTGATCGACATCATCAAGCAGATGGGCGGCAGCGGCGGCGCGGGCGGCTAGGAGTTTCCCGTAGCGCCCCGCCGGCTTCCGACTACCTTCCTCACCATGCTCCCTCCCACACGCACCCTGCGCGCCTTCACGCTTATCGAGATGCTCGTCGTCATGGCGGTCATCGCCATTCTGGCCGCGCTCATTCTGTCCGTGAACGGACTCGTACAAAGCAAAGCCGCCCGGACGCGCGCCGACGCCGAGATCCGCGCGCTTTCCGCAGGTTGCGACAGCTACAAGGCGGACAACGGTTCGTATCCGCAAAACAACACGACCGACCAACTCGACCCGCGGACGGTCGGCACGCCGAGCAGCTACACGGCTTCGAGCCTGTTTTTGTACAAGGAACTGAGTGGTGACACGACGGGCACGGGCCGGACCACAGCCGGGTCGAAAAACTATCTCCCGGATTTCTTCACACCCCAGCGGCTCAGTGGCGTCCAGGGAGCCAGCGGCGCGCTGGTCTCGGTGGCATTCATCAAGGATCCATTCGGCAACAGCTACGGATATTCGACCAAAGGGGCCGCAGCGGAACAGCAGTACCGGATCGAAGTGGGCAAGGACTCCACCAAGACCCGGCCCACGAGCGTGGGCTACAACCCGACTTTCGATTTGTGGTCCACAGGCGGCAAGACAGGGAACCCGGTCGCTGGCGACATAGGGACGCCAAAGGACATCTCAAACGCTTGGATCAAGAACTGGGGCAACTAGGCGGATTTCGGCGGAGTTGTTAAAGTCGGAACGTCACGATCGTCTCGTACCATCTCGCCAGCGCCGCCTGGTCCGCGTTGAGGCAGTTGCAGCCGCGGAACGTGAGGTTCCCGAGAATCCCGAACAGCAGGAAATCGCTGAACACCGGCGCATCGCCGAATAGAAACGGCGAGTGCCGGAGGGTGGCATCAAAGCGCTCCAGCAACCGGTCCGCCTCCTCGCGAATCTGCCCGGCATCGCGCCGCCACTGCTCCACGCAGCCCCGGCCAAACTTCCGCTCCTTGTGCCGGATGATCATTCCGCGCTCGGCCACATCGTCTATCGAGTCGAGGTACTGCGGGTCCACGAGTTTGAAAGTGCGCGCCTCGACTTCGTTTTCGATGAAGTCGATGACGACGGCCTGCAAGCCCTCGAGCCGCGCCGGAAAGAACCGGCCCGCGGCAAACCTCGCATCCGCGTAGCGCGCCACGTCCTGGCTGTCGCCCGCGGTTTCAAAAACGACCCGTCCATCGTGGACGAGGACGGGCACCTGATAGTAGGCGCCGTCGGTCAGGCGCAGGATTTCGCGGCGGTCCCAGTTCGGGACTTCGCACTGCTCAAACGGGACACCGCACGCCCGGAGCAACTGCGAGATCGCGATGCAGAACGGGCTGTGGGTCAATTCGTAAAGCGTGATGCTCATGGGATGATTCGATGTTGGGAGTTGGACGTCGGGCGTCTGGCGTTGAATGCTGGCCGCGGTTGAACATCGAACGCCCAATGCCCAACTTCCAACTCCCAATGTCCCTCCTGCGAAATCTTTCCCTTCTCCTCCTCGCCTGTCTTGCCGCGGCCGCACTGGCAGACGAGGCGGCAAACGAGGCCCGCTTCATCAGCAACGCGCGCCAGCTCATCTACGAAGGCAAAAGGAGCGGCGAGGGCTACTTCCACCCGGACGGCAACCTGCTGATTTTCCAGAGCGAGCGGGAGGAGGGGAATCCGTTTTACCAAATGTATCTGCTTGATCTGCTCTCGGGCGAAACAGCGCGCGTCTCGCCGGGAGCTGGCAAGACGACTTGCGGATTCTTCCAGGCGGGCACGGGCCGTGTGCTGTTCGCGTCCACTCATGCCGATCCCGAGAGCGCGGCGAAGCAGAAGGCCGAGATCGAGTTTCGCGCGAGCGGGCAGCAGCGCCGTTACTCGTGGGACTACGACGCGGCGATGGACATCTGGTCGGCGAATCAGGACGGCACCCAGCCTGTGAATCTCACGAATGCGCCCGGCTACGATGCGGAGGGCGCGTTTTCGCCGGATGGAAAGCAGATCGTCTTCTGTTCGCTGCGCGCGGCGTTCCCGCTGGAAAAACTTCCGCCCGACGCGAAGGCCCGCTACGGCAAGGATCCCGCGTGGTTTGGCGACATCTATGTGATGAACGCGGACGGCTCAAACGTCCGGCGCCTGACGGAGTCGCCGGGCTACGATGGCGGCCCGTTTTTCTCGCCGGATGGCCAGCGCATCGTCTGGCGGCACTTCGATGAAAGCGGGATGATCGCCGATGTGTGGACGATGAAGACGGACGGAACGGACAAGCGGCGCGTGACGGATTTCAAATCGATGTCCTGGGCGCCGTTCTATCACCCCGGCGGGAAGTATCTGATCTTCACGTCGAACAAGCTCGGCTTCGCAAACTTCGAGCTGTTCCTCGTGGACACCGCGGGCGAGCGCGAGCCGGTGCGGGTGACATTCACGGATGGCTTCGACGGACTGCCGGTCTTTTCGCCCGACGGGAAAAAGCTCTGCTGGACCAGCGGGCGGACCGCCGATGGCAAATCGCAGCTTTTTCTAGCCGACTGGAATGACGGCGCAGCGGCCAAGGCGCTGGCGGATGCGCCGAAGCGTGCGGCCACGGTGGAGCAGCGGATCGCCGCGCTGGAGGACTATGTGAATGAGCAGGCGCGTGCGCCGGTCGCGATGACGGCCGGCGGCATGGTCATTCATCTGCCGGATCAAAAGCTCGCGCTCACGTCCGAGATCACGGCCGCCGACCTTCAGGCCGAGGCGGCATGGCTGGCGGCCCCGGAGCGTGAGGGGCGTCTCGCAGGTTCCCCGGGCGCGAAATCGGCCGCGGATTTTGCGGCGGGATATTTCGGCGCGCTCGGATTGAATCCGCTCGGAACGGACTTTTTCCAAACCTTCGAGTTCAGCGCCGGAGAGCGTCTCATCGCCGACAAATGCGCGCTCGCGGTCGAGGCGGACGGGCGGAAAGCCAGCTTCGTGCTCGATCGGGATTTCCGGCCCCTGCCGTTTTCAGACAACGGCGAAATCGAGGGCGAGGTGATCTTTGCCGGCTACGGCCTGAGCGTGCCGGAGGATGGAAAGAACACGCGCTACAACAGCTACGACGGCATCGACGTGAAGGACAAAATCGTCCTGCTCCTGCGCTACGTGCC
>JAYTML010000513.1:0-2580 GCA_043728655.1 Chthoniobacter sp.
CGGATCAGCGCCTGATACGGAATCTCGAATCCGAGGTAGGGCTTCTTGTGCGGGAAGACCTGCACGAGTTTGCAGATCGCGTAGAGATTGTAGTCCACGAACAGTGTCCGCTCCGCCTTTGGCTGCGGCTCGTAGCGGTCCTTGAAGTAGTTCGTGAAGCCGACGGTGCGGAACTCGAGCATGAAGTAGGTCGCGAAGAACATGACCACCGCGCTGCCCGCGCAGAGCGTCACCAACTCCCGCTGGCGCGAGCCCGTGAGGGCAAATGCGTAGCCGATGAGAAACGTCACCAGATAGGAGCAGAAGATGTTTCGCGTCCCGGTCGTGAAGCCGTAAAACGCCGTGAAAAGCAGCGCCAGACAGACGAGGAATACCTGCGCCGCCGGGTAGCGGTGCCGCCTCGCGATCATGATTCCGGCAAGGGGCGGGATGAGGTAGAGGAAGAGCCCCAACTCGACGAGCAGCGCCTTCCAGTCGCCGAATTTTCCACGCTGCCACGGCTGCGAAAAGCGCGGCTCCATGAAGTAGAAAATCATGTCGTTCACCTTGAAATCGACGGCCACAAGCATGTGCATGAAGCCGGTGAAAAAGCAGATCCAGAAGATCGCGATCATCCAGAAGTACGGTACCTCACGCGTCAGCGTTTCCGAAAAAGGCTGCTTCCGCACTTGGATGAGATGCCGCCCGATGAGCAGGCCCGCCAGCCCCAGGAGGACTACGAGCAGCGCCTCGTGCGTTGTCTGCACGTCGATCATCGCGTCAAAGGTCGGCTGCGGAAACAGGAACTCGAAGAGGGTCAGAAAATAGAACGCGAGGATCGCCATCACATCCGCGCGGATCAGATTGCGCGGTCCGCCAGCGCGGAAGTCCATGAGCAGGCTCGCGAGCAGGCTCAACCCGGTGCCAACCGCAGCCACGCGTCCGAGCGACGAAGGCAGGTGGCCGTTCATTATCAGCCCGGTGATGGCGACACCGGCGAGGGCTGCCAGCGTGCCGTTGACACTCGGTTTTGGCCGGTCTCCTTCACCGGGGGCGAAAAAGGCCGGGATCTGGCGTTGCGGCGGACGCGGATCCGGTCGGGGATTGTTAGGGCGCGGGAAAAAATTCATGCGAGAGCGGACTGGCTGAGGGTGACGAGCGCATGTGCCGGGCCGCTCCATCCAAAAGTTTGCGCGATCCTCTGCGGATGCCCGGCCCACCACCCCAGTTCCGCGGCCAGCGCGGCAGCGTCGCGCGAGGGAAAGAGCGAGCCGTTTTCCCGATGCCGGATGCAGTCCCGTCCCCCCACGGCGTCACTGACGATCACCGGGAGCCCGCAGCACAGCGCCTGCGGCACCACCAGGCCGAAGCCCTCCTCCAGCGAGGGCAGGACCAGCACCGACCCCGCCTGGAAAGCTTGAGCCAGCACCGTTTGGGAGACCGCTCCGTGAAATGTGAGCCGCGACTTTCCCCGGTAAGCGTCGAGATCGTGGCGGGCCTCGCCGAGCACCGCGCCGTAAAAGTCCACTCGCCAGTCGTCGCGCGCGGCGAGCGTCAGCGCATCGAGCAGCGCCTTCAATCCCTTCCGCAGGCCGACCTGGCCCGCGAAGACGATACGAAAGCCGGGAGCGGCATCCCGATCCGAGGGATGAAAAATCCGCGCGTCCGCGCCGTAGGGCACGAGCCAGATGCGTTCGCGAGGGATGCCGATGGCGGCCAGTTGCTCGCGCACCACCGTCGATGCCGCGCAGTGAAAATCCGCGAGCGCATACTCCTCGTCTTCGCGGGCGAAGTATTCCGCATCGTACGGACACACCTCCTCCAGTTTCAGTCCGACGCGCGCATACTCCGACTCCATGATCCGCACCCATGTCCGCACCGGGCCGGTCGCGTGATTCAGCACGGTACGGATTCCGAGGCGGCGCGCGGCGCGAAAGGTGTGCAGGCACTGCCCGGGCAGGCCGTGAATGAAGTCGCACGGCTCCAGATGCGCAGCCGTCCAGCCGTCGAAACCAGCGTCCTGCCAGAGGAAGAGCCGGCGCGAGCTGGGCCGCAGCTTTTCCGGCGCGTACTTCAGCAGACCGTACACGATATTTGTCCGCAGGCTGTGGGCGCGCACCCGGACCGCGCGGGCGTCATCGCCCAGCTTCCACGCCGGGTAGCCGGAGTAGTAGGCGCCGAGCGCGCCAGCGCGTGCCAGTTCCACCGCGAGCGGGAAGACATGGCAGGGATTGGTGGCAGCGAGTGAGATTCTCACGCGGCTTTGCCCCCGAATTTTTCCACCCACTCCGCCTCATCGCGAATCGGCGTTCGGACGATCTGCATCCAAGCGAGATAGCGGCGCCACGGCAGCGCCCGCCGCGCAGCCAGGCAGCGCGGCACTCCCGCGAGCGCGGCCAGCCACCAGCGCGGCTCCTGCACGGCCCAGGCCAGCCCGCGCGTCCAAGCGTAGCCAAACTGCCGCGCAGCGCGAAACGCCGCGACCGCGAAGAGCTGCGGCACCGGACAGCGCAGCAGCACGCTCCATAGCTCATTGCGCGCATGGCGCTGGTGGGTCCGCATCTCATTGCGCTGCGCGCCCGTGAAATGATGCCGGATGAC
>JAYTML010000514.1:0-5587 GCA_043728655.1 Chthoniobacter sp.
GCCCACGCCATGCCGCTCGCCCGCGGCCTAGACACCGCGCTCGCGGACAAATTCATCGGCATGTACGTGAACGAACTCACGCTCGACTACGGCGACACCGGCCGCCGCGCCATCCGCGAATTCCTCGGCCAGGCCCACGCCGCGCACCTCATCCCCGCGCCCGTCGAGCTGGAGTTTGTGGAGTAGGGTATCCGGTAATTGTTCGGAAAGGTCCCGCCCGGCAACTGCGCCAACGGCGCAATTCAGTCCAGCCTGGGGCAGCGCCCCAGGAAACACGCCCCCCGGAGGATGAAGGGCTGAAAGCCCGATTCATCCACACGGCGACACATTTCGTGAGGCGGGCTTTCAGCCCTGATGCTGCGGGAACGCGGAAACCTGGGGCGCTGCCCCAGGCTGGTATGAGAATGGCCGTTGGCCTTCGGGACTTCCGGCTGACTCCGCGCAGGTCGCACGATTCACGCCCCTCGCAGCGCCGCCAGCGCGCCCGTGCTGTCGCCCACCAGCGGCGCGCGCACATCCATCCGCTCCAGCAGCGAAGTCCACAGATTCGTCACCGGCGTCTCGTCCTTGAAACGGATGTGCCGCCCCGTCGCGATCGTCCCGCCGCCGCCGCCCGCCAGCAGGATCGGCAGGTCGTCGTGGTTGTGGCGGTCGCCGTCGCTGTTGCCGCTGCCGTAGGCGATCATGCAGTGGTCGAGCAGCGTCCCTTCGCCCTCGCGGATGCCTTTCAGCCGCTTCAGCAGATACGCGAGCTGCGCGACGTGGAATTGATTGATGAGCCGCACCTTTCGGATCTTCTCCGGGTCGCGCCCGTGATGCGAAAGCTCGTGATGCCCCTCGTTCACGCCGAGGTCCGGGTAGCTTTTGTTGCTGCTTTCATTGGCGAAAACGAAAGTCGCCACCCGTGTCACGTCCGCCTGAAAGGCGAGCACCAGCATGTCGCACATCAGCCGCAGATGCTCCGCGTAGCTTTCTGGCAGGCCCGCGGGCGCGGTCACGCCGGCGGGCGCATTCACCGCCGGGAGCTGCGCCGCGCGCTCCATGCGCAGCTCGATCTCGCGGATCGCCGTGAAATACTCATCGAGCTTCTGCTTGTCGCCGCTTCCCATCTTCGCCACGAGCGAGCGCGAGTCGTCGCGGATGAAATCGAGCACGCTTTTCCGCGCGAGATCCCGCCGCACCTTCTCCGGCCCGCCCGGCTGGCCAAAGAGCCGCGCGAAAACCAGCTTCGGATTGACCTCCTTCGGCAGCGGCTGCGTCGAGCTTTTCCACGAAACAGTGGAGCTGTACACGCACGAGTAACCGCTGTCGCAATTCCCCGCCATGCTCCCCGCCTCGCAGCCGATCTCGAGCGACGGCAGCCGCGTCCGGTCGCCGATCCGCTGCGCCGCGATCTGATCCACCGAAGTGCCCGCGCGGATGTCCGCGCCGTCCGTCTTCCGCGGATGCACGCCGGTCAGGTAGGCCGCCATCGCCCGCGCATGATCGCCGCCGCCATCGCCGTAAGCCCGCGCCTTGTCCGCTGCGAGCCCGCTGAGCACGAGCAGATCGTCCTTCACCGGCGCGAGCGCCTGGAGGATCGGCGGCAGCTCGCCGAGCCGGCCCTCCGCGCGCGGCGTCCAGTTCGGCATGTCCTTGCCATTCGGCACGTAGAGAAAGGCCAGCCGGTTCGGAGCCTTGCGCCCCGGCGCATCCGCCGCGTAAGCCGAGAACCGGCCCATCGCCTCCAGCCACGGCAGCGCAACGGCGGTGCCGATGCCGCGGAGCAGCGTGCGGCGGGATAGGAGCGGCGTTTTCATCGCATGGCTCTTTTCACCAGTCCGGCGTGCGGCGCAAGCGAACACCGGGCGGCACCCGTCAGCCGCTTCGTCCCGATTGGAGAAACGCCGCGAGCCGTTGGAGCAAACGCCCGTGACGTTCGGACGAAATGGAGCCGAGAACTCCCAGCAGACGCTCGGCGGGAAGAACGACGAGGTAGCCGAGACGAATGAGCGAAGGAGCCTTGAGTCCGCTGAGGCGAAAATCGGAATGCGATGGCTGGATGGGTTCGTCGAAGTCGGCGCCCTCCTGGTGGAGCTGGGTGCTGACGCCGCAAACGAGCCAGTCGCCAAATGGAGGCATCTTGCGGAGGAGAATCGCCGGCCTCGGCTTGGTGCGTCCGTCCGCCTGCGGGAGTGGCGTCAGCGCCACATCACCCTCCGTCATGATCGGAGGTCGGCCGCCGAGTATTCCGGTTCGTCATTGCCGTAAGCTCGGGCGAGACTCTGCGCACTGAGCGCGGCCCATTCCGCACGCTCGCGATCCAGTTCTGGCGTAGTCGGAAAAAGCACAGTCACGGCCAGAGGCGCGTTTGGCGGAAGCTCGAAAGGCTCGTCGAGCACGATGTGTTCACCGTCGTAGTGGGCTTTGAGAATCACGGCTGGCATGGCAGACGATTACTCCGGCGGGCGATTCAGGGCAAGGGGTCTGCCAGGCCCTTGCGGATGGAGTCGCGCATGCCGGGGATCGAGACGAGGTAAAGTGTCTCCTGGATGCTGCGCCAGTCCTCCTCAGACACGAGAACGGCATTGGAACGCTTGCCCGTAATCTGGATGGGTTCGTGGGAATCGGCGGCCTCGTCCATGAGTTGGTAGAGTCTGGAACGGGCCTGGGTGACAGGAAGCGAAGTCATGCCCGAAGCGTGCGGAAAAGCGTGCGCTCTGTCAACTGGCCCAACTCCGGTTTGGCCGTCGGTAGGTGACTTAGATTCCCTCGTTCCCTCGTTCCGAAGTTTCACTTCGGAACGCCCCTCTCCGAAGCTTTGCTTCACCGCGCCGGATCGCACAGCGCGGACGAAGCTCAGCTTCGGGGACCAGTGCGTTCCGAAGTGGAACTTCGGAACGAGGGGAACACTCCCTTCCTTCGGGCTATTTGGGGGAGCATTGGGATAGATGACTGAGAGTCATGTACTCAAGACGGCGGTTACGAAAATGCTCCCGCGTGAGTTGGATCGCACATTATGATCGCATTTGAACCGAATTTTTAGCGGATAGCCACTCGCCCCCTTGAGTTCTGTATCTACTTCGGGCAAGTCTCCGCCATTTGGTATAAAATCAGGGTGGTTCACCAAAGTGGTGAGCTGTGAACCTTCTTTTGCTCGCTCGAATAACTGCCCCAATGAGTAATGACGAGAAATGCTATCAATGATCCAACCGCTTTCTCCATTTTTGACACATGCAACTATTGCATTCGGGTGAGGAAACCGTCGAAACTCACGCAAACGCATGACCAATGCGTGTTTTGAAACTAAGGCTGCATCGGTTAGTTTGGTCAATTCTGCTGGCAGGCTCAAGTCGAGTCGAGCGAATCGACTTTCTAAGATACACTCTGGCAGCAAGAGAGTTCCGGCGACCAAGTTGCAAGCCCGTTCCAAACTACGCACCGATCCGGCACTTTTTAGTTCGACTGTTGGTTTCGGCGGCTTCGATTCGGTGTTGTAAAAGAGAGTGTGTGCGATTTCGTGGGCAATTGTGAACCTCGCTCGTCGAACTAAGCGGCTTGGAAGATCAACTCCTATGCCATCGTGCCCGAACAAGGCGGTGAGATATTCGCCCTCCGCAGGATCGGATTTAACGTAAATCACGAACCCTTCGTCTTTCAGAGCGATTCCGCCATCTGTCAGTAGAGGCCTAAATTCAATCGAATGAACTCCTCGGAGAGCAGCGATTTTTCCGAGATTCGTAGGTAGGTTTCTATCTGTCCTCCACGCCAACTGTTCCGCCATCTCAATTGCGTTGGTCCGCAAGCGGACCCAGCGATTCTCACTCCTCGCTCGCATCCAGTGTCTTCGCTTCCTCAAAAATCTCCGCAAACTTTTTCGCAAGAGCTTTCTGATCGGCAGCGCCAAGGCGATTGAAAACCATTTGTGTCGGCGGCATTAAGGCCCTCAAGCGGCTCTCCACAAACCGCTGAGCGCGGCCATGGAGGAGAACGGCCTCTGCAGCCAGCTTCTTGAACGTAGCCGGCGGATTCGCTCCAAATTGCGCTGTTGAGAAGCAATTAGCTAGGAAACCGAAAAACTCCGCAGAAGTCTTCCACAGCTTAGGCTGTTCGAGCGCCTCTGGAATAGAGAGCTTTGCGTACGGATTTCCGAGTTTGAAAATGTAGTCGTGGAGAGCTTGATCCATGAGCGGCATCGTAGCACAGGTCGGCGCGCAAGAGAATGAAATCTCTCAGCCGCTTGCCCAAACCAGAGCTTGGGCATGAGGAAATGCGGAAGCCCGTCCTTTCCTCGGGCTCGCCTATTTCGTGGTTTCCGGCCAAACTTCCCACATGGCTTACCTCCGCGACGCTCCGCCCACCGCGCCGATCCTTCCCGGTCTTAGTAGCGCCGCGCCGGCCCGGGCACGACGCCGCGCCGCCCTCGCTGCCGATCCCCACGATGCCCTCGTCATCCCGCCCGCCGATGGCAAGGTGCTGCGGCCCGGCGATGCGGATTTTGAAAAGGTGCCGCCATTCAACCGGCGCACGCAGGTGCGCCCGCAGGTCATCGCGCAAAGCATCCCGCTGCCGCCGTGATGCGCGATGGGTGCTCGCCCAGAAGCCATCGAGAAAAGGCGCGCCCTCGGCGGCGCAGGGCCAAAGGCCTGCATCCTCATTGCCTCGTTGAGACCGCGCTCTTTTCCAAATCCTCCTATTTCGGCGCTTCCGTGCTGGCTGTCTCCTGACCTTTGCCCCGGCGGAGCCGGAAGGCGTCGCTCTTTACGATCTGCGTGAGGAGCGTGGAAAATCTGTAGCCGTCGCGAGCGAGGGCGGACTGGATGCGGTCGAGCGTCGGCTCGTCGTAGTAGTCGAGGCCGCGGCCGAGCGCGTAGATGAGCAGCTTCTCGGTGAGGCAGCGGGAAAAGGCATCCTTGCGCTCGCGGAGCAGGGCGCGGAGATCGGCCACGCCATTGAGTTTGCGGCCGGAGCCAAACTGGCCGCTGGCATCGACGGGCGCGCCGGTTTCGTCGCGGTCGCGCCACTGGCCGATGCCGTCGAAGTTTTCCAGCGCGAAGCCGAACGCGTCCATTTTCGCGTGGCAGTTCGCGCACTTCGGGTCGGTCCGATGCTGCTCCAGCTTTTGGCGAAAGGTGCCGGTCAGTTCCTTGCGCCGGTCGTCGTCGAGCGACGGCGTGCCCGGCGGCGCGGGCGGCGGCGGGTCGCCGAAAAGCTGCTCCAGCACCCACTTGCCGCGCTTCACAGGCGAGGTGCGCGTGGGATTGGAGGTCACGGTCAGCACGCTCGCCTGCGTGAGCAGCCCGCCGCGCGGGGACCCGGCGAGCGAGACGCGCTTCCACTCGCCCTTTCCAATGCCGCCGGGAACCTTGATGCCGTAAAGCTCCGCGAGCCGCCGGTCCACCCAGGTGAAGTCGGCGTCGAGCAGGTCGAGCACGCTGCGGTCGTCGCGCAGGATCTCGGCGCAAAAACGGCGCGTCTCCTCGATCATCGCGCTCGCGAGCTGCGGCTGCCATTTCGCGAAAACCTTCGCATCCGCGCTGTGCCCGGCGATGCGCCCGAGCTGGAGCCACTGCATCGCGAAGTTGTCCACCAGCGCCGCGGAGCGCGG
>JAYTML010000515.1:0-7861 GCA_043728655.1 Chthoniobacter sp.
ACGCTCGACGGCAGTTTTCGAAAACGCAGTCCAAAATATGGCGGACAATTCGATTCGGGGAGCCGCGCGAAAAGGAACTCTCTCTCGAGAGCACTTCGCTGTGACCGACCGGCGCCGCTCACGATTCCAACCCTAAAAAGCCTCCCACTCCACGGGTTACACGGGTTAACAGCTCGCCAGCCCAGAACAGACGATCCGCCCTCAGGGTCTCAGATCTCACAATCTCCAAACAAATTGCCGCACACCGCGCCCTGCGGAGATCGTGCGAAAACGGGACCAAAGCACGCTAGGAGACCCAGAATTTGCGGCAGGCGCTTGTTGTCTGTTGCGTGAAACGCGGCGCGCCGCTAATACTCACGCGCAGACTGCGCCGACACTATGGACACCGCCACCAAATCCACCGATCACGCTCTCGCCCCGATCAATAAAGCCCTCACTCCGGAGGCAAAGATCGGCCTCCTGCGCGAAATGCTGCGGGTCCGGCGATTTGAGCAGCAGGCACTCAAGCAGTACAACGGCGGGAAAATGGGCGGCTTCCTCCATCTCTACATCGGCCAGGAGTCGGTGGCTGTCGGCGCGTGTTCGCTGATGGGCGATCACGACCACGTCATCACTGCCTACAGGGACCACGGGCACGCCCTCGCCGTCGGCATGGGCATGAACGAGTGCATGGCCGAGCTTTACGGCAAAGCCACCGGATGCTCGAAGGGCAAGGGCGGCTCGATGCACTTCTTTGCTCCGGACAAAAACTACTGGGGTGGCCACGGCATCGTCGGCGGCCAGACGCCGCTCGGCCTCGGTCTCGCCTACGGGCTGAAATACAAGGGGCTGAAAGGCGCAGCCCTGTGCTTCCTCGGCGACGGCGCCGTGAATCAGGGCTGCTTTTACGAATCCATGAACATGGCTGCGCTCTTCGAGCTTCCAGTGATCTATATCATTGAAAACAACGGCTACTCGATGGGCACCAGCCAGGAACGCTCGTCCGTATTCAAGACCTGCCTCGCCGAACGCGGCGAAGCTTTTTGCATCGAGTGGGCGCAGGCCAATGGCGAAGACGTCTATGAAGTCCGCTCCGTCACGCAAAAGGCCATCGAACGCGCTCACAATGAATCGAAGCCCACGATTCTGGAATTCGACACCTACCGCTACTACGGGCACTCCGTCGCCGATGCGAAGCACAAGGGCGGCTACCGCAGCGAAGAGGAAATCGAGCGCTACAAACGCGAGCACGACCCCATCCAGCTCTTCAAAAAGCGGCTCATCGAGGAGCGCGTGCTGACCGATGAGCAGTTCACCGAAATCAGCGAGACCGCCAAGACCGAGGCCGAGGCCAGCGCGCAATTTGCAGAGGAAAGCCCGCTCCCGAGTGACGCGAGCATCTTCGAGGACGTTTACTTCGAGGTCGATCGCCAGACCGAGGCGGGCCGCACCGGGAAGCATTTCTTCAACGACTAGAGCCTCGCTTCGTCGTCGTCCGGCGTTTTCCCGCATCCGGCGACTGTGCGGCGCGGTTCCCACCTTTCCACTTTCAAACCCTCAATTTCGTCATGCCACTCATTGAATACCGCGACGCCCTGAACCAAGCCTTTGCCGAGGAAATCGAGCGCGACCCGAATGTCGTCCTCATGGGCGAGGAAGTCGCCCAATACGACGGCGCCTACAAAGTCACCAAGGGATTGTGGAAAAAATACGGCGACAAGCGCGTCGTCGATACGCCCATCTCCGAGGCCGCCTTCATCGGCATGGGCATCGGCGCCAGCATGCTCGGCATCCGGCCCGTCATGGAGCTCATGTTCTGGAGCTTCGCCACCGTGACCTGGGACCAGATCATCAATAACGCCGGCCAGATTCGCTACATGAGCGGCGGACTCATCAATTGCCCCATCGTCATCCGCGGCCCGGCGAACGGCGGCACCAATGTCGGCGCCACGCACTCCCATACGCCGGAAAATATGCTCGCCAGCATCCCGGGCCTCAAAGTCGTCAGCGCCGCCACCGCCTACGACGCCAAGGGCCTGATGAAAACCGCCATCCGGGACAACGACCCCGTCATGTTCATGGAAAACACCCTTCTCTACGGCGAAAAGGGAGAAGTTCCCGAAGAGGAATACCTCATCCCGCTCGGCAAAGCCGACGTGAAGCGCGCGGGCACCGACATCACGCTCATCGCGCACGGACGCGCCGCGCTCACCGCGCTGAAAGCCGCCGAACTCCTCGCCGCCGAGCACGACATCAGCGCTGAAGTCATCGACCTCCGCTCCATCCGCCCGCTTGATGAGGAAGCCATCCTCGCCAGCGTCCGCAAAACGCACCGCGCTGTCCTCGTCGATGAAAACAAGCCCTTCTGCGGCGTCAGCGCGCAGATCGCCGCGATGCTCCAGGAGAAATGCTTCGACGACCTCGACGCGCCGATCCTCCGCGTCACCGCCCTCGACGCCCCTGCGATCTACAGCCCGAAAGTCGAGCACAAGCAGCTTCCGAATCCGCAGGACGTGATCCGGAAAGTCCTCAGCATCTGCTGAGAGTCGCGACCTAAAATCCGGACCGCTTTTGAAACTCGGGTTGGGGATTTTCGTCCTGCTGGTGGGCATCGGTGGATTCTGTCAGGCCGCTCCGCATCCCATCGTCGCGGCCGAATCCGGCTTTCTCCTCGGAACCTCCGATAGCGGCAAATGGACGCCGTTTGAGAAGGCCAAAACCGCCGTCAAAGGCGGTGAGACCTACCGCCTTTACAACCTCACCGGATCGCTAGGCACTGCAAAAGGCGGCAAACCGGAATCCGCCGGCGAGCCCTGCCCCGACATGCTCGTCATCCCGCTCACGCCCAAGCCGAAGGCGGGTGCGATCGGGGTCGCCGGAACATGGAACGCGCTCCCCCGCATTCCGCAGAGCGCCGCCACCACCCAGCCTGTCTATCTGAAAGCCGCCGGCGAATTCCTTGGCGCACAAGGCATCCGCAACCCGAGGGTCCGCATCACGCAAATCCTCCGCATCGACCTCGAAGGCGACGGCGAAGAGGAAGTCCTCATCAGCGCCACAAACTACTTCACTAAAGGCGACGACATCCCGACCGGCACCGTAGCCGGCAGCTACTCATGCGTCATGCTCCGCCGCGTAGTCGCGGGAAAAGTGCAGACGCAGCTTCTCAGCGGCGATTTCTATCCGACGGCGAAAACCTTCAACGCCCCATACCGCCACCGCATCAGCGCCGTGCTCGACCTCGACGGCGACGGGAAAATGGAAGTCATCGTCCACTCCGCATATTACGAAGGCGACGCCACCACAGTCTTTCGCTGCACCGGACGGAAGCCCGAGCAGCTTCTCAGCGTCGGCTGCGGCGCCTAGTCTCGCCCGGTCGCGGAGAAAAATCCGCGCGGCGCCAAATCGAACGTAACCCCCGGCAGCGCTGTCTCCTCCAGCCCGAATTTTTCAAATGAGCACCACCCAGGAAATCACCGAGCAAGTCAAACAAGCCAGCGCCTGGATCAAGCCGCTTCAGGACGAAATCGCACGCGTCGTCGTCGGGCAGAAGTATCTAGTCGATGGCCTGCTCACCGGCCTGCTTACCAATGGGCACATCCTCCTCGAAGGCGTGCCCGGCCTGGCGAAAACGCTGACCGTCAAGACGCTCGCGAGCTGCATCCATACGGGCTTTCAGCGCATCCAGTTCACACCAGACCTGCTGCCCGCCGATCTCATCGGCACGCTGATCTACAACCCCCGGAGCGGCGAGTTCACCACAAAGCGCGGCCCTCTTTTTTCAAACCTCATCCTCGCCGACGAAATCAACCGCGCACCGGCGAAGGTGCAGAGCGCCCTGCTCGAGGCCATGCAGGAACGGCAGGTCACCATCGGCGACACGACCTATCCGCTCGCCGACCCATTCCTCGTTCTGGCGACGCAAAACCCGCTCGAACAGGAAGGCACCTACCAGCTTCCCGAAGCGCAGCTCGACCGCTTCACGCTCAAGCTCCGCGTCGGCTACCCGACCAAAGCCGAGGAGCGCAAGATCCTCGACCTCATGGCCACCAGCGCGCCGAATCTGAACGTGGTTGCGGTCACCGAACCCGCCGACATCCTTCACTCCCGCGAGATCGTGAACTCGATCTACGTGGACGACCGCGTGAAGGACTACATCGTCGATGTCGTCTTCGCCACGCGCGACCCCGCGTCCTACAAGCTCAAGCTCGACGGCATGATCCGCTACGGCGCCAGCCCGCGCGCCACCATCGCGCTCACCCTCGCCGCCCGCGCCCGCGCCTTCATGGCCGGACGCGGCTACGTCACACCGCAGGATGTGAAAAGCGTGGGCCTCGACGTGCTGCGCCACCGCATCATCGTCAGCTACGAAGCCGAGGCGGAAGAGGTGACGAGCGAGCAAGTGATCGAGAAGATCTTCGCGGGCCTGGCTGTGCCGTGAGGGGACGCTGCGTGATTGGTGATTTGTGAAAAGTGATTGGTATGGCCGCTGCGAAATCGTTCCGTGATCTCAATGTTTACCAGTTGGCGAGAGAGGCCTCTGGGACGGTCTTTCGCCTCTCGAAGTCCTTTCCAAAGGAAGAGCGTTTTTCGCTCACCGATCAGATTCGGCGAAGTTCTCGGGCAGTGAACGCGATGCTCGCGGAAGCCTGGGCGCGGAGGCGTTACAAGGCTTCGTTCATCAACAAAATTGACGAGGCCCTGGGCGAAGCCATGGAAACCCAAGCGTGGCTGGATCATGCTCTGGACTCGGGCTATCTCACCCAACTGGAATTCGACGCCTCTGATGCCAGCTTTCGCTCCGTCAGTGCGATGCTTGCCCGGATGATTGATCGTGCCGGAGACTTCTGCAAAAACGCCTCTGATACGGACTACCGCTCGGTGGACCCGCGTGACAGCGAGTCACCAATCACCCCTCACTAATCACCCCTCACTCACCGCCCTTGGACTCCGCCCGCGACATCCTCAAAAAAATCCAGCGCCTCGAGCTGAAGACGCGCGGCCTTGTCGCAGCCACATTCTCCGGGCAGTACCGCAGCATCTTCAAAGGCCGCGGGATGAATTTCGAGGAAGTCCGCGAGTATCAGCCGGGCGACGAGGTGAGGAGCATCGACTGGAACGTAACGGCGAAATACAGCGAGGTGCATGGCGCGGCATACGTGAAAAAATTCACCGAGGAGCGGGAGCTGACGGTGATGCTTGTGGTGGATGTCAGCGCGTCGGGCGAATTTGGCAGCGTGCATCTGAGCAAGCGCGAGCTGGCGGCGGAAGTCGCGTCCCTGTTCGCGTTCAGCGCGATTCGGAACAACGACAAAGTGGGGCTCATTCTATTCTCCGATCACGTCGAGCTTTTCATCCCGCCGAAAAAGGGGCGCGTCCACACGCTCCGGCTCATCCGCGAAATCCTGTACTTCGAGCCGAAAGGCCGCGGCACGCAGCCCGCCGAGGCGCTCGATTACCTGAACCAGGTGCTGCACCGCCGCTCGGTCGTCTTTTTGATTTCCGATTTCCAGGCGCCTGACTTTTCCCGCCAGCTCGCGGTCACGAGCCGGCGGCACGACCTTATCGCGATCCCGATCGTGGATCCACGCGAGGAGGAACTGCCCGACGTGGGCCTGCTCACGCTGGAAGACGCCGAGACGGGCGAGCAGATCGAGATCAACACCTCCGACCGCGCCACGCGACTAGGCTATTTGAAAGCCGTCGAGCAGCGCACCGCCGAGCGGCTGCGCGATTTCCGGCGCAAGCGCATCGACGCCATCTCCCTCAAGACAGACCAGGACTATCTGCCAGCGCTCCGCACCTTCTTCCGCACCCGCGAGCGCCGCCTGCAAATCCGATGATCGCCGCGCTGCTCGCCGTCCTTTCCACTCCCGCTCCATCGGCCGCGCCGGGCACGCCGGAGCCCGTCGAGATAAAGGACATCGCGCCGCCCATCGACGTTTTTCCCTATCCGCTATGGATGGTCCTGACGGCCGCCGGCATAGCCCTGATTGTCTTCGGCCTGCTCGCGTGGCTGCTCATCCGCTGGCTGCGCAGCCGGCCCGCGCCGCCCCCGCCGACACCGCGCTCCGTCGCTCTGCGCGACCTGGAATTGCTCCGCGCCCAGGTGCGCGCCGCCGAGCCTTACGCCTTCAGCTTCGCCGTCTCGGATGTGCTCCGCACCTACATCGGCGCGCAGTTTGGCCTGCACGCGCGCGAGCAGACCTCGCCGGAATTCCTCGCGGCGATCACGCACGCAAACCGCTTTCACGAGTCCGAGCGCAGCCTGCTCGCGGTCTTTTTGGAAAAGTGCGACCTCATCAAGTTCGCCCGAATCGACGCCACGGCCGACGACAGCGCCACACTCCTCGAAAGCGCCATCGCCTTCGTGCAGGGAGGCCGCCCATCGAAAACGCGATGACATTCCCCGACTTCGCCCATCCGTGGCTGCTCCTGCTGCTGCTCGCGCTGCCCCTGCTCGCGCTGCTGCGCGGGGGACGCGGAGCCGCGCCTGCGGTGGTCTTTTCCTCGCTGCGCCCGCTGGTCGCCCTGAGCCGGCCCCGGCGCTCGCGCATCGGCGGCTGGCTCACGACGCTGCTGCTCTTTGCCCTCGCGCTGCTCATCGTCGCGCTCGCGCGCCCGCAGCTCGGCAAGACGATCAGCAAGGTGCAGGCGAGCGGCATCGACATCATGCTGGCGCTCGATGTCTCGGGCTCGATGTACGCCGAGGATTTCACCATCGGCGGCGAACGCGCAAACCGGCTGGAAGTGGTGAAGCAGGTCACTCAAAAATTCATCGAAGCCCGGCCGAACGACCGCATCGGCATCGTCTGCTTCGCCGGCCGCCCGTATCTCGTGAGCCCGCTCACCCTCGATCACGACTGGCTTTTGAAAAACCTCGAGCGCGTGAAAATCGGGCTCGTCGAGGATGGGACGGCGATCGGCTCGGCCATCGCGTCGTCGGCAAACCGGCTCAAGGAAAAGGACTCGAAGAGCCGGATCGTGATGCTCCTCACCGACGGCGACAACAACGCCGGGAAAGTCCCGCCGCTGACCGCCGCGGAGGCCGCGAAGGTGCTCGGGATCAAAGTCTATACCATCGGTGCGGGGACGAAAGGCTACGCGCCGATGCCCGCGATCAACCGCAATGGGCAGATCATGACCGACTGGAGCGGGCGCAAGATTTACCAGAACGTGAAGGTCAGCGTGGATGAGGAGACGCTGAAAAAAGTCGCCGAGATGACGAATGCGAAGTTTTACCGCGCGACCGACACGAAGACGCTGACGGAGATTTTTGAGCAGATCGACAAGCTGGAGAAATCGACCGTGGGGCTGACCCAGTACAAGCAGTACCGGGATTTGTTTCCGTGGTTTCTCGCGTCGGGCTTCGGGCTGCTCGCGCTGCAACTGGCGCTAGCGGAGACATTCGGAAGGAGACTGCCATGATGGGCGACCTGACGTTTGGAGAACCTCTCTGGTTCTGGGCGTTCGCGCTTTTGCCGATCCTCATCGCGCTGTTTTTCCTCAACGAAGGCCGGCGCGTGACGCTGCTGCGGAAGCTCGTGGCCGCGCGCCTGCAGGACCGGCTGGCGGGGAGTGTGAGCGTGGGCAAGCGCCGCTTCCGCTTCCTGCTGCTGCTGCTGGGAATGGCGGGCGTGATCGCGGCGCTCACGCAGCCGCGGCTCGGCTACACCTGGGAGGAGAGCCAGCGGAAAGGGCGGGACGTGATCCTCGCCATAGACTGCTCGAAAAGCATGCTGGCCACCGATCTCACGCCGACCCGGCTCGGGCGCGCGAAGCTCGCGGCGCAGGATCTCATCGGCCAGCTCGGGGGCGACCGTGCGGGGCTGATCGCGTTTGCGGGGAGCGCGTTTTTGCAGGCGCCGCTGACGGTGGACTA
>JAYTML010000516.1:0-5450 GCA_043728655.1 Chthoniobacter sp.
AAAGTCCGCATGCTCAAAGAGGATGGCGGCACCCTTCGCGATTTTGGCGGAAGCAGCGGGTTCATCTTCTCCACCGCCGTGACCTCCGACGGGAAAGTGATCCTCGGCGGCGGTCAGGACAGTCTTCTGCGCGCCTGGGACGCCACCACAGGCAAGAGCCTCTTCAGCCTCGGCCCCCCGCCAACCGAGTCCGCTCCGAAATAGCGCTAACGGGATTCGAATACGTCTGCTTCTTTCGGTTTCGTGCGCCAGTTTGCGCATCTTCTCTGTAGTATTCGCCTTCACTTGCCTTCGGGGGCGCACGAACGCGCAACGAAACGCAATGGGTTTGTCCTGCTTTGTCCTGCCTTTTGCCGTTCTGACTTCAACCTCACCGGGGTCTGCTCGGCGGCCCTCGGATAATTTGCCCGGCACGTCGCCGTCTGCTAAAGACGACTCGGCATTCGATCTTGGCCCGAGGCGAGCAATCATCGCGGGCGAGGTGTCGGATGGCCACCCCGGCTCGCAGGTTGGATCCGGCAGGAGTTTTTTGAATGTCCGCAGGGCTCCGTGCTCTGCCGACGACTCTGCAGTTCGGATTTCCGGACTGTGGAGAACAGAAAAACTGCCATTCAAAACATGGTCAAAAAAGCGGTCCTGTGTGCCCGCTACGGTGTGTCGCAGCGGACGGTCGAGAACTGGATGAACTCTGGGCTCTTGCCCTTCTGCAAACCGTCATACGGCATCGTGAGATTCAATCTCGAAGACTGCGACAGAGCGCTTCGGAGATTCGAAAGAAAATCCGTGGCGTCGGACAATTGAAAGATTGCCGGGGCTCCGATCCGCAAGGGTCGGGGCCTTTTTTCTTGGATGCGAGCGGCGGCGCGGCTTTCAGATCCACCCCGGACCACGTTTCCCCCCGATTCTGGGCGATAAGAATATGGAGGAGGGATGTAGCCATCAGCCGCCTATCCGGCGATCTGTTGGCGTCAGCCCACTCCCCGCAAAGCTCAACCGAAGGAGGAACTGCATGGCGTCCGCCAAGTACTACTCTCCCCGGCTCGAACGCGATCTGATCTCGCGGCTCTACCACCAGGCCAGGACTGAACGTGTCCCGATGACGGCTCTTGCGAGTCGTCTCGTGCGCGAAGGTTTGGCCGGTAGGGACCGCGAGAGCAGTTGCGTCGTCGCCGAGGAGCCGCCCGCCAACGATCCCGGCGGACGGAAAGAATAGCGGGATCAATCTCACCGACTCGAAACAGCCCGGCCCACCAAGGCCGGGCTTTTTCGTGTCCTCATCAAAACAAAAAAACCGAAAGGAACCCAGACATCATGGCCATCACACTCGAAGCCAACTACGCGAAGAAGCTCGGGCTGCCGAACTTCAGCTCGCATCAATACTGCGTGACCATCCGCACGGAGCTGACCGACCTCAGCCAGGTCGAAGTGGAAAGCGCGCGGCTCTACGCGCTGCTCCAGACTGCGGTGGATCGCGAGATCCAGGAGGTCGGGTTCATGCCCGACGCCAGCCGCTACGGGATGAACAACGGAGCCGCCAATGGGGGCAGCAACGGCCACCCGGGCAATGGGAATGGCAACGGGCATCCCGGCAACGGCACTGCCAACGGCAGCCGCCGCCCTCCCGCGCCGGCCAGCGATGGCTGGAACTGCACCGAGGGGCAGAAGGGATTCGTCCTGCGCATCATCAACGAGAGCCAACTCGACAAGAACGAAGTCGAGGCGATGGCGCAGCAGCTCTTCGGCGCCGGCGTCAAGGAACTCGACAAGCTCCAGGCGTCGCAGCTCATCGAGGAATTGCTCGAAAAGACGGGCAAGAAAACCAACGGCCGCCGCTCCCCGTGGCAGGGCCGTCAACCCGCGCGGACATGAGTGCCGTCGCCGCACCGGCGTTGCCGGAAGCAGCCGCGCCACCGAGCGAACCGGAGATCATCGCCCGTTTGCAGCAGACCGTCTCGCCCTCGCGGCTGACGCTCTTTCTGCAATGCCGGCTGAAGTTCTGGTTCCGCTACGTCGCCCGGCTGCCCAAGCCCAAGTCTGCGGCGCTCCACGTCGGCGGCTCCACCCACGCGGTGCTCAAGGCCTGGAACAAGTCGCGCTGGCGCAATGCCCCGCTCACACTCAAGCAGCTCCACGATGAGTATGCGAAGGCGTGGGCGGATCAGGCCGACGAGCCCGTCGAGTGGGAACCCGGCGAGGAGGAAGCGGAAAAGATCACCGGCTGGCGGCTCGTGGAGACCTACATCCGCGAATCGAAGATCCCGGCGGAGCTGCGGCCCGATGCGGTCGAAGTCCCGGTGGAAGCCGACCTGCGCGAGCATGGGCTGCCGACCCTGATCGGTGTTCTCGATCTCGTGCAGGCCGGCATCATCGTCGATTACAAGACGAGCGGGCAGACGCCCAACCCGGAGCGGGCCGTCCACACCCACGAGGTGCAGACGAGCAGCTACGCCGTGCTCTACCGCGAATCCACGGGGAAGCGGGAGGCCGGGATCGAGGTCCACACCCTGGTCAAACTGAAGACGCCCAAGCTCGTCGTCACGGCCACACCGCCGATGAGCGACCAGCAGCAGACGCGGCTGTTCCGGCTCATCGAAGCCTACACTCACGGGCTCGACGTGCGCGACTTCGTCCCCTCCCCGGGACTGCAATGCGCCGCGTGCGAGTTCTTCAACGAGTGCAGACTATGGAATGGCTAAAAAAAGAATGGCCGGTTCCGCACCCATATCGGGTGCGGGGCCGGTCGCTTCCAAAGAAAGGATTCCCCATGAAACTCAAACTCTGCGCCCTGATCCTCGTCGGCGCCCTCCTCTACTGGCTGTGCGTTGATCGCCGGATCGAATCCGGCCGCGCCGGGTCATCGTCTCCGCCGCCCGAGCTGGTGCCATTCCGCACGCCCGGCGGCACACTCCACACCAACGGCTTCCTCAAGACCGAGACCCTCCACAAGGAAACCGGCTCCTGGTTGGGCACGACTTCCTCCAGCATCCGGCTCAACGCGACCTACCGCTACGACATCGAGCTGCGGAGCAAAGACTGGAACATCCTGATCGACGACGCGCGCCGGGTCGCCTTCGTCATCGCCCCGCCATTCCGAGCGCAGCTTCCCGTCGCCGTCGATTCCCGCACCGTGGCGGAGTGGACGGAATCCGGCTGGGGCCGCTTCGACAAATGGGACCACCTTCGCGCCCTCCGCCGGGAGACTACGCCGCACCTCGAAAAGCTGGCCGAGAGCAACGGCTACATCGAGGTCGCGCGCGGCCAGGCCCGGATCACCGTGGAAGAGTTCGTGGCCGACTGGCTGCTCAAAATCCGGGGCTGGCCGGAGCATTCAGAGCGCTTCGTGAAAGTCTATTTCGCCGACGAGCCCGACATCCCCTTTCCGGAAAACAAATCGCTGAAGGACTTCCTGCCGTGACCTTCGTCGCGGGCTCGGCCCAGGGTTTGCGACCTCGCCCCGGCGATCAATTCCGTTTGAAACCCGGAGAGCCGACAAATCGCACCACTTCCTTACCGCTCGGAAACAACTGCTCCATCGGCACGCCCAGCACTCGCGCCAGTATGAACAACTCGCAATCCGCAACCCAGCGGAGCTGGGCTTCGACCTTCGCCACCGACACCCGGCTCACGTCCCACCCTGCTCGCTGCAGCTTCGCGGCGAGGTCGTCTTGCGTCATGTCCTGGGCATTTCGGATCCGCCTGACGTGCGGACCCACCAGGTTGCGGACGTGCTTCATGTTCCGAGTTCGGAACTTGACTGTAATGACCTGCCGCGCTGGCATTGTTCCCGATCAAGAACGCGATGCTGTCGGGACTCCTGTTGCCAAAATCCTCAATCCAACCCTGCAAATGAACCCGAAATCCTCTCATCCATCCTCCAGACTACTCACCCTCATTGCGGTTCCGGCCATCTTATGGCTGACCGCATTCGCCGACGCGGCAGACGTCCAGGAAGGCGACCAGATCAAACTCATCCGCAATGAGTCGCTACTGTTCCGCGATCAAGTCTTTCGCACCGCACAGGAAGGCGAATTGTTCACTGTCCTCGCGTATCGCCCAGCGGAAAAGAGAATCTTCGTGGGTGCGACGGACAAAGAGGGTAAAGAGATCGCACTCTCCATTCCCGAAGATGCTATCGTGGCGGTCCAATTGGACTCGTCTGAACTTCAGGCTCAAGCCGTGGCCGCCGTAAAAGCTGGCCGGATTTCAGATAGTCTCCGACTCATCGCACGCGGATTACGTAGTGATCCGACCGACCCGGCTCTTCAGCAAACAGCGAAGGCCATCGCGCGCTTGCAGACGGCGGCGGAAGCAATTAACCGGACGGTGGAAGCGCAGAAGCCGGTGGCGGTCGAAGCCGCACGTCTGCGCAAGAACGCCGCAGTAATCGATCACCCGAATCCCCTCGACGGAAATACATCCGGGCGCGCGCGCGCGGGGCAGATGCGAGCGACCGCCGATCAATCCGAAACAACGGCTCGAGTCGCGGTAGAGAATTCAAAGAAGGCTTATGAAATCGCCCTGCAAACGGTGCTTGGCATGGAGGGAGTCAATCAGAAGCTCGCCGGCGAAACAGCCGGTTACCTCAACGACCCTGCGGTCATACCAGCGCAATTCTTGGACGGAAAAGTACCATCACCAGGCTACAAAGAAACAATAGAGTTCATCAATAGTAAGGTGAGTGTCGGCGGTCAAAAGCTTTGGTTCGGTAAGAAGACGCAAAAAATGATCTTATCGTCCATGCACGCCAGAGAACTCCTCGTTTTTGATCCGGCTGAAGCAAATCCTGGAGTGAAGTATACAGCAAATCCTCCACGTAGGGATCAATTTGAGGCCAACAATTGGGTGACAATCTCAACCTCAAGCGGACGGAGTACTTTCCGTGCGATTCGCGGTGATTTTTCAAAGCCAATTGTCGAAGAAGAAAAATCATTCCGTTTGGACTGCGACGATGCAATCGACGCTGAGAAAGTGGCAAAGGCGATGCGGCATCTAATCGAGATATTTGGAGGAAAAAAAGACCCCTTCTGATCAGACATACAGTATCAAAACAAAGGCCAGCCCTCACCGGCTGGCCTTTTTGCATTCAACCCACCAACAACAACAGAAAGGAAATCACCTATGGAGCACATCACGCTCTACTACCGCCAAGGCTCGTCCGACAAAGTCTATCAGGCAGGCATCGTGCCGAAGGAGGGCGGCTATGTCGTCCAGTTTCAATACGGAAGGCGCGGCAGCGCGCTGCAATCCGGGCAGAAAAATCCCGTGCCCGTCCCCTACGACGAAGCAAAGTCGATCTACGACAAGCTCCTCGGGGAGAAGACCAAAAAAGGTTACAGCCCCGGCGAGGACGGAACGCCCTACCAGCACACCGACCAGGCGAACCGTGCGACCGGCATCCATTGCCAGTTGCTCAACCCGGTCGAGGAAGACCAGGTGGAACGGCTCATCGC
>JAYTML010000517.1:0-3473 GCA_043728655.1 Chthoniobacter sp.
GGGGATGCCCCGGATGACGCGCTCGACCTCGAACGCCTTTGCCTGCAATGCGTCGAGATCGTCGCCGAGAATCTTGATGCCGACCTGCGCGCGGATGCCGGTGCTCAGCATGAGGATGCGGTTTTCGATCGGCTGGAGAAAGCCGGGCACATAGCCGGGAACCTGCGTGAGCTTGGCCGACAGCTCGGCGATGAGCATGTCTTTGGTCATCCCTTTTCGCCACTCCGACTCGGGCTTGAGCATGATCGTGGTCTCGATCATCTCGACCGGCGCGGGGTCGGTGGCGGATTCGGCGCGGCCGAGCTTGCCGGCGGCGGAGAGGACCTCGGGCGTCGCGGCGATGACCTGATCCTGCCAGGCCATGATGCGTTTCACCTCCGTCAGCGAGGTCTGCGGGAGCAGCACGGGCATGAAAAGCAGCGAGCCTTCGTTGAGCGGCGGCATGAATTCGCTCCCCATCCGCGGGATGAGCGCGAACGCGCCGAGCAGCATGGCCGCGGCTCCGGCGAGCACGCTTTTCCGATGCCGCAGCGCCCAGTCGAGCGCTGGATCGTAGATGCGCAGGAGCATGCGCATGACCCAGTTGTCCTGCTCGGAGTGAAATGGGCCGCGCACCAGCGTGGCGCAGAGCACGGGCACGCCGGTGACGGCGAGCAGCGTGGAGCCGATCATCGCGAAGGTCTTCGTGAAGGCGAGCGGGTGGAAAAGCTTCCCCTCCTGGCCGGTGAGCGCGAAGACCGGGACAAACGCGAGGATGATGATCGCCATCGCGAAGAAGATCGGCCGCCCGACCTGTTTCGAGGCGGCGAGGGTCACGTCGAGCGTCTCGGCCGCTGAAAGGCGCGAGCCCTTTTTCTTCTCCGCCTCCTCCGCGTGCCGGATGACGTTCTCCGTCATCACGATCGCGGCATCCACGAGCACGCCGATGGCGATGGCGATGCCGGAGAGCGACATGATGTTCGACGAGATGCCGAACTGCCGCATGAGGATGAAGGAGATGAGGATCGAGACCGGCAGCGGGAAGGTGACGATGAGGATGCTGCGGAAATGGAAGAGGAAGATGATGTGCGCGAGCGTGACGAGGATGATCTCCTCGGTGAGCGCGTGCTTGAGCGTTTCGATCGTGCGGTCGATCAGCTCGCTGCGGTCGTAGAAGGCTTTGATCGTGACGCCCGGCGGCAGGCTGGGCGCGATCGCGGCGATGCGCTCCTTCACGCGCCCGATGACGGCGCGGGCGTTCTCGCCGTTGCGCATGATGACGATGCCGCCCACGACTTCGCGGCCATTCACGTCGAGCGCGCCGCGGCGGAAGTCGCCGCCGATCTGCACGGTCGCCACGTCGCGGAGGTAAATGGGCGTGCCCTCGCGCTGCGCGAGGACGGTCTGCTCCAGGTCGCCCACGGAGCTGACGAGGCCGAGTCCGCGCACGACGAACTCCATGCCGTTTTCCTCGATGACCTTTCCGCCGACGTTGAGATTGCTCTGCCCCACGGCCTCCATGACCTCCTGAAGCGAGACGCCGGCCGCGCTCATTTTCAGCGACGAAACCTCGATCTGGTACTGCCGCACGAAGCCGCCGACGCTCGCGACCTCGGCGACGCCCGCCACGGCATTGAGCTGGTAGCGCACGAACCAATCCTGCAGCGAGCGCAGCTTCCCGAGGTCGTAGCCGCCGTTTGGCGCCTTCGCCGGGTCCACGTCGAGGTAGTACTGGAAAACCCAGCCGAGCCCCGTGGCGTCCGGCCCGAGCTTGGGCACGACGTTTTGCGGCAGCAGGTCGCCGAGATAGTTCAGCCGTTCCAGCACGCGCGTGCGTGCGAAGTAGTTGTCGATCTTTTCATCGAAAACGACGGTGAGCAGCGAGAAGCCGAACATCGAATTCGCGCGCACCGTTTTCACCCCGGCGAGACCCTGGAGATTCACGGAGAGGGGGTAGGTGATCTGGTCCTCGACCTCCTGCGGGCTGCGGCCCGGCCAGTCCGCGAAGACGATGACCTGGTTTTCGCTGAGGTCCGGGATGGCATCAACCGGCGTGCGTCGCAGCTCGAAAATGCCGACCGCGATGATGACGAGGACGCCGCACGCGACGAGGAAGCGGTTGCGCAGCGACCACGCGATGAGAGCGGGAATCACGGCCGGACCTCCGTTCCGCAATCGGGCATTTCCGCGCCGAAGAAGGGATTCCGCAACGGACCGTCCGACTGCACCCAGCGGCCCTGGTTTGTCTCCGCGCTCGGCACGGCACTCTTAGCCATCGGGCACTCGAAGATCTTCACGCCGGTGATTCCGCCGGGCTGCCGCCGGCCCTGCACGGCGAGGTCGGCCACGGCCATGCTGATCGGGTAGAACTGCTTTCGCGCGGCGATGATGTCTTTCGCTGGGCCGACGTGGGCGACGCTGGCGAGACGCTTGCCGTGCGCGCCGAGTTCGGTGCCGGCGGCCACCGCCGCGGTGTGCAGCGCCTCGATGCGCTCGTTGTGGGCGGCGAGGTCGTCGGCGGCGAGCGCGTCGGCCACGGCGGACGCTGCGAGGAAGAGCTTCTCCGCGGCGGCGCGCTGCGGTGCGGAAAGCGGGGGCGCGGATTGCAGCGCCGCCGTCGGGACATGCGACGGCATGTCGAGCTGGGCCTGGGAGTCGATCAGCAGATTGCCGGCGGTGACGACCCGCTCGCCTTCCTGCAGGCCCGCGAGCACCTCCCAGAAATCATCGCCCGCGCGGCCGAGCGTGACGCGCCGCGGTTCGTATTCGCGCTCCGCTTTCGCCACGTACACGAGCGCCTCGCCTCCGGGCGAGAGCACGGCGCTGCGGGGTACGGCCAGCACGGGCTCGGTGTCCACGCGGATGCGCCCGTCGGCGAAAATCTTGTGCAGCAGCTCGCGCCGGTGACCGGCGGCGCCGGCGACGAGCGGATTGTCCAGCACCACGCGCACATTGGCGGTGCGCGTCTCCATCATGAGGTTCGGGTCGATGAACGTGATCGGCGCGGTGAAGACTTTCCCCGGCACGCTCGGCGTGGTGACTTCGACCTGCTGGCCGACGCGAATCCACGCGAGGTCGCGCTCGTAGGCGGCGAAGACGAACCACATCTTCGAAAAGTCCGCGATTTCGAAGAGCACGTCCCCCTCCTTCACGTACTGGCCTTCATAGACCATCCGCACGACGACGGTCCCGGAGATCGGCGCGACGATGTCGAAGGTGTCGCCGGTCTGTCCCGGCAGTTTTTCGATCTGCTCGGGCGTGAGGCCGAAGCGGCGGAGCCGCTGCGTGCTCGCGGCGATGAGGTTGTCCCGCTCGCGGGAGGGCGGCTTCTGCGCGGCGATGTTGTATTCGCTGCGGGCCACGATCAGCTCGCGGCTGAAAAGCGAGGCGAGCGGCTGCCCGGCGGTCACCTCCGCGCCGACGTAGTTGACGGAAAGTTTGTCTATCCGCCCCTCGACATACGCCGAGAGACGGCGGTGTGCGGACTCGTCATC
>JAYTML010000518.1:0-1613 GCA_043728655.1 Chthoniobacter sp.
TAACGCGCGACATCCGCTGACTCTTTCAGCCCGGCCCGCAAGGCAACGCGCCTGCGGGCCGGGCTTTTTTTCCCACCCATGAAATCGCTCGCCATCCTCGGCCCCGGCCTGCTCGGCGGCTCCATCGCGCTCGCTGCGCGCCGGGCCGGCGGCTGGCGCGTGGGCCTGTGGGCGCGGCGCGCGGAGGCCGTGGCGGAGATCGAGGAGCGCGGCATCGCGGATGCCGTCTCGACCGACCTGCGCGGCATCGTGGCCGGTGCCGATCTCGTCATCCTGTGCGTTCCCATCGGCGTCATGCCCGCGCTCGCGCGCGAAATCGCGGACGCGATTTCCGCGGACACGATCGTCACCGATGTTGGCAGCGTGAAAGCACCCGTCGTCGCGGAACTCGGCGCGATCTTTCGCGGGCGCGGGCGGTTCGTAGGCAGTCATCCGATGGCCGGCTCCGAGCAGACCGGCATCGCCGCGGCGCGGACGGAGCTTTTCGATGACGCGGCGTGCATCCTCACGCCCGATGCGTCCTCCGACGCCGGGGCAGTTGCCGAGTTGCGCGCTTTCTGGCAGTCGCTCGGCTCGCGCGTGCTGGAGGTCCCGCCCGCCGGGCACGACGAGATTGTCGCCCTAGTCAGCCACCTGCCGCATCTCCTCGCGGCCACGCTCGTCCACACCGTGCAGGCGGAAAATGCGGGCGCCTTCGACTTCAGCGGACCGGGCTTCCGCGACACCACGCGCGTCGCCTCCGGCCCGCCCGCGATGTGGGCCGAGATTCTCCGCACCAATCGCGATGCCGTCCGCAAGTCCGCCGAAGCGATGATTGAAAAGCTGCGCGAAATCATCACACTCCTCGACCGCGAGCCTCAGATGACCGAATTTCTCACCCAAGCCAAAGCCCAGCGCGACCGCCTGCGGCCCCTCAAATAACCGATGTCCGACTGGAAAATCCGCCGTGCCCCCGTAATCCAAGCCGAGCTTGAAGTCCCCGGTGACAAGAGCATTTCCCACCGTGCCGTGATGCTCGCTGCGATGAGCAACGGGCCGTGCGTCATCAAGGGCTTCCTGCCGAGCGAAGACTGTCTGAGCACCGTCGGCGCCATGCGCGCTCTCGGCGTCAAGATCGACGCCGCGGATGAAACCACGCTCGTCGTCCACGGCGTGCGGCGCGCCTTCACCGCGCCGAAGGGGGACATCGACTGCGGAAATTCCGGCACCACCATGCGCCTCATGGCCGGCATCCTTGCCGGGCAGCCCTTTCGCAGCCGGCTGGTCGGCGACGCCTCGCTCTCGAAGCGACCCATGCGCCGCATCATCGAGCCGCTCACCCGCATGGGTGCGAAGGTCACCGCGGAGGGCAAGGAAGGCCGTCCGCCGCTCGTCATCGAGGGCGGCAATCTCAAGCCGCTCCAGTTCGTCAGCCCTGTCGCCAGCGCGCAGGTGAAAAGCGCCGTGCTCCTCGCCGGCATGTTTGCCAAAGGCAAGACGACCGTGACCGAGCCCACGCAGAGCCGCGACCACACCGAGCGCATGCTCGAGTATTTCCTCGTCCGCCCGCAGAAGCAGGGCCTCACCGTCTCGATCTTCGGCGAGCAGACGCCGGAGTCCCGCGAGTTCTACGT
>JAYTML010000519.1:0-1611 GCA_043728655.1 Chthoniobacter sp.
GCAAGTGCGGCCCCAGCTCGCGCAGCCCCGCGCGCACGCCCTCCGCGAAAGCGGGCAGGTAGAAAGGCCCGAGCGGACACACCTCGCCGTGGCCCACGAGGCCCGCGTCCGTCTCCACACGCACGATGGTGCTGTCGAAAACGGTCACGGATTTGCCGCCGCTCCACTTGTAAGTGGTTTCGTGCAGCGGAAGCTCGACGCGGTAGGCGAGGATGCGGGTGATTTTCATGCGAAGGGACAAGGAGGCTTGGCGGGGCGGGATTTGCGACGAACAATAGCTGCCCGCTTCCGCCCCGTCTTGGCAAGGAAAGGCACGCCCGCATGAAACTCAGCACAGCCACCACCCTCCGCGCCGCCGCCTCGCTCACGGCGGGAAGCGTGGACATGCGGTTGCTGGAACAGCTCTTCGACCACACGCCCGACCTCGCTTTTTTCATCAAGGACGCCGCCGGGTGCTACCTCGCCGTGAACCACTCGCTCCTCGAACGCCACGGCCTGCAGGACAAAGCGCAGATGCTCGGACGCCGCCCGTGCGACATCTGCCCCGGCGACTTCGGGCGCATCCCCAGCGAGCAGGACGCCTCCGTGCTGCGCACCGGACGTCCCATCATCGAGCGCCTGGAACTCCAGTGGTATTTGCCGCACAAGCCCGTCTGGTGCCTCACGACCAAGCTCCCGATGCGCGACGCCGCGGGCACCGTGACCGGCCTCATCGGCATTTCCAAAGACGTGCGCGCGCCCGTCGCGCCGCAGGACATTCCCGCGGGCGTCGCAGCGGCGCTCGCGCGTTTAGAGGCAAACTACGCCGAGCCGCTCACGCCCTCCGAACTCGCCCGCATCGCGAAGCTCCCCGCTGCGCGATTCGCCCGCATCATCAAGCGCATCTTCGGCATCACGCCGATCCAGCTCATTTCAAAAACACGCCTCGCTGCCGCCTCCCGCCTCCTTCGCGAGACGGATCGCTCCGTCGCCGAAATCGCGCACGAATGCGGCTTCTACGACCACAGCGCCTTCACTCGCGCCTTCCGCGCCGTGGTCGGCGTGACCCCGATGCAGTTCCGCGCCGGTTAGGATGGATGTAGCGTGAAAGACGCGGGGGAATTCAAGGATTCTCGATGGCCCTCGAAACTCCAGCCGACGACTCCGACACCACACCAACCGGAAGGTTCTTGTGCAAGTAGTCCGTGAGGACCGAGAAGAAGTGCCGCTCCGTGTTTTGCCCGTCGCGCAGCGCATGCGAACGGCCTGGATAAGGCAGCATGGTGAAGAGCTTGTTGCGGGCGATCAGCTCGTTCATCAGCCGCTCGGTGCCCTGGTAGTGGCCGTTGTCATCGCCGGTGCCGTGGATCAGCAGCAGGTTGCCTTGCAAATGCTCGGCATGGGTGATGGGTGAACCGTCGCGATAGCCCGCGGCATTGTCATCTGGCAGGCCCATGTATCGCTCCTGATAAATCGTGTCGTAGAGAAGCTGGCTCGCATTCGGAGCCACGGCCATCGCGGTGCGATACAACTCGGGATAACGGAAGATGGCATTCAGACTCATGCTGCCGCCACCGCTCCAGCCCCAGATGCCCACCTTCTCCGGGTCGGCAAACGGCCAGCGGCTCAGCA
>JAYTML010000520.1:0-4001 GCA_043728655.1 Chthoniobacter sp.
GAACCCCGCCCTTACTTCACCGGCCTCTTCGTTTCAAAAGTCCCCTCCCCGCCAAGCCGCCGGGCGAAACCGCCATCCATGAGCCACGCGCGCGCTGCCGCGTCGCCTTTCAGCCAGGCGTCCCAGAATGCCGTGCTGCCCGCGCAGATCAGTTCCTGAAAGACCGCGTCCTGCCCTTTGCGCTCCGCATCCGGCTGCTCCCGGCCCGAGAAGATCATGTGGTCGCCGTCCTTGAAGATGACGAGGCAGGTTTCCGCCGCCGTCATCCTGTCGAAAGGGATGCGCCGCTCGGCGGCTTTCGTCTCACCGATCGGACTGTCGTCCCGTGTGCCGGTCATGTGGAAGACGGGCGTCGTGATCCCGGCGTACGCGCGTTCGCGGGCGGCGGGGCGCGCGACGGGTGCGCTCATCTGGATCGCCGCTTTCACGCGCGGGTCCGCAAGATTCGCCATCGGAAAGACCTGCCCGGCGACCGCCATCGTCGTAAAGCCGCCGAACGAATGGCCGGCGACGCCGATGCGCTTTGTGTCGAGCCTCCCTTTGAGCGGCGAGGACGGATCGCCGTTCAGCTCGATGAGCTGATCGATCGCAAAGCTCACGTCCTTCGGGCGGTTTGTGGTGTTCGCGAGATTCGTAGTCGCCTCGCGCATCGCACGCGCGCGCCCGGCTGACTCCACACCTTTCCACACCGCGTCGTCGCTCCCGTGATGCTGAAGATGCACGGACACATATCCGCAGCCCGCCCAGTGCCGGCCGAGATATTCGTAGCCATCGCGCGAGCCGCCGAGCCCATGCGAGAAGATGATGATCGGAAAGGGGCCCGCGCCATCCTTCGGAAGGTAGATCTTCGCCGGCACCTCGCGATCCCGCGCCGCGTCGCGCCATTCACAACGGACAACCTCGACATCGGCCGAGGGCTTCGGCGCTTCGTAAGCGTGCAGCGTTTCCGCGCCCGGCAGAACGAAACCGACGACGACGGCTATGAGCAATACGGCGGAGAATTTCATCACCGCCAAGACGCTCGCAATGCCCCTCTGGTTACGCGAGGTCCCTCCGTACAAAAAAACGCGCCGCCGAAAAATCCGGCGGCGCGTTTCAAAAGATGCGCGGCGCTTACAGCGTCTTGCAGAATTCCTCGAAGCGATCGAGGCCCTTCTTGATGACATCGAGGCTCGTCGCGTAGCTGAGGCGCACGGTGCCGTCATTGCCAAAGGCCACGCCAGGGACCACGGCGACGTGGTGCTTGCTGAGCAGGCGGTCGGCGAAATTCGTCGAGCTGAGCCCCAGCTTGCCGATGTTCACGAGGACGTAGAAGGCACCCTGCGGCTTCACCACGCTCACGCGCGCGATCGCGGCGAGGCGGTTCATCATGTAGTTGCGGCGCATGTCGAATTCATCGCGCATGTCGGCCACGGGCTGCTGGTCGCCCTTGAGCGCGGCGAGCGCGCCTTTCTGGGCAAAGGAGCACGGGTTCGAGGTGCTGTGGCTCTGGATGGCGTCAATCGCTTTCGCAATCGCCTCGGGCGCGCCGAGGTAGCCCATCCGCCAGCCGGTCATCGAGTAGGCTTTGGAGAAACCATTGATCGTGATCGTGAGATCGTACGCCGCCTGAGAAAGGCTGGCGACGCTGACGTGCTCTGCGCCGTCGTAGGTCAGCTTCTCGTAGATTTCGTCGGACAGGATGAGGATCTCCTCGTCCACGCAGACATCGACGATGGCCTGCAGTTCCTCGCGCGTATAGACCGCGCCGGTCGGGTTGCCGGGCGAGTTGATGATCACCATCTTCGTTCGCGGGGTCATCGCGTCCTGCATTTCGTCGGCGGTCATCTTCCAGCCGTTCGCCTCGGTCGTCTGGACAAAGACGGGGTCAGCTCCTGCGAGGCGCACCATCTCCGGGTAGCTCAGCCAGTAGGGCGCGGGGATAATGACTTCGTCGCCCGGCTGGCAAGTCGCGAGGATCGCGTTGTAGCACGAGTGCTTTGCGCCGTTGCTGACGATGACCTGCGAGGGCTTGTAGTCGAGGCCGTTGTCCGCCTTGAACTTGTCGGAGATCGCCTGGCGCAGCTCGGGGGTGCCGGAGCTGGGCGTGTATTTTGTGAAGCCCATCTCGAGTCCCGCCTGCGCGGCCGCTTTGATGTGCTCGGGCGTGTCAAAGTCCGGCTCGCCGGCGCCGAAGCCGCAGACGTCGAGGCCTTCCGCCTTCATTGCCTTGGCTTTCGAGTCGATGCTGAGGGTGAGCGAGGGGGTGAGGATCGTAGCGCGTTGGGAGAGTTCCATGAGGTGTAGGATTTAGGATTTGGGATTTAGGATTTGAGGAAAGGCCGCGCGCTCAGTTGCCAAACCAGCTTTCGATCAGCGGCTTCAGGTTGTTCTCTTTGATCTGCACGATGCCCATTTCGCGCTGGGCGTTTTCCGCTGAGTCCGAGGCGTGTGCGGCATTGACCATGATGGTCTGGCCAAACTCGCGCCGGATCGTGCCGGGAGGCGCTTTCGAGGGATCGGTCGGCCCGAGCACCTCGCGGATCTTCCGCACGGCGTCGATACCTTGGTAGCAGAGCGCGATGCACTTTTCGGTGCCCGGCTCATTGCGTTTGTCCGCCGGGCAGTCGCTCGGCTTCATGCCGGCCATGAATTTCACGATCTGTTCCCAGTTTTCGCGTCCGTTGATCGGTCCGAGCAGGTCGCCGAGCTTCGTCCGCTCGTCCTCACTGAGGGTGACGGAAAACGCCTTCTCCAGCAGCGGCGTCGCGACTTCGGCGGAGCGTCCGCGGAGTTTGTCCTGCAGGACCTCGAGCACCGGGCCGTAGAATTCCTCGGCCTGCGCCACGCTCATGCGATGCACTTTGCACGCGATGATGTAGAGGCCCGTGCGGGAAAAGAGATCGATCACGCCGCCGGGGCGCGCGTTCGGAAAGCGGAAGTTGTCCGGCTTGATGAGCACGAGCGTCTTCTCGGCTTTCGCGCCCGTGGGATAGGAGATCGCCTCGTCGAGCAACCCGCCGTCCGTGTCGGAATACGACGCCCACAGCCTCAGGTCGGCTTCGGCGCTGGCCGCATCCGGCGGCGCGAGCACGCCGGGCTCGAAGTAGGAGGCGCTCCCGTTTTCGTCCGCGAGATAGTCGCCGTAGGTGTCGCGGATCGTCTCGCCGCTGGTGCGCTCGTTGACGATGTGGCCGACGGTCGAGCGCAGCTTGCTGACCGCGTCCTCGCCTTTAAAAACCAGCAGCAGCACCCGGGGACGGGTGCCAGGCGTGGCGGGGCCGAAGTTCTTGAGGACGTACTTTTTGATCAGCTCCTGCGTGGCGCGATGCCGCGGCTCCGGGTCATTGACGATCGTGGTCGCATACTTTTCCACCAGCTCCGCGCTCGGCGCGAACATCCGCGCGGCGACGACCTCGAGACCTGTGCGGGAGATCAGCCGCGCGAGAATGCCGCCGGTCCTCGATTTGCGGATCGAGTAAGGAGTGACGAGCACGTAGGAAAGTTCATCGGCCATAGATAAAAAGTGCCCGCGCGGCCCGGCGGAAAATCGGCTTTTCTCGACCAGGAACCCACGCAGGCAGGGATTTTGTGGAATTATTTCGGGTTAAATTTGCGGGCGGGCAAGCTATCGGCCCGCGCAGTGGGGCGTCAACGGATTTCTCCCCCCGGGAATTAACGCAGAGACGCGGCGGCGCGAAGATTGGGAACCCGGGGTTCGTCCCGTCTCACCCCGCGTCTCCGCATTTCAAAATGGGCGCCGTCAGGCCGGCATCGTCGCCAGCCCGCTCACCCATTTCCCCTTCCTCACGACTCGGTCGATCGTCAGACCCGCGGCGCGGAATGCGGCGGCGACCTCCGCCTCCTGGACGCGGAGTACGCCGGAAAAAACCAGCCGCCCGCCGGGCGCCACGGCAGCCGCGATCTTCGGCGCGACCTCCACAAGCAGGCCGCTGAAAAGATTCGCCGCCACCACCTGCCATGTCCGCCCCGGCTCCCATGCGCGCACATCCAGCTTCTTC
>JAYTML010000521.1:0-5458 GCA_043728655.1 Chthoniobacter sp.
ATCCGGCACCCACTCGCCATCCCCGCGGCGGACAGCCCTCGCATCCGCCTCGCTGTGGATCGCATGACGCTGGCGAAGCGCCGCTGGCGGGGCGTGGCGGAGGATGGCGCGGAGTTCGGCTTCGATCTCGACGCGCCGCTCCCGGACGGCGCGGCGGTTTTCCAATGCGGGACGGCGGTCTATGTCCTCGCGCAGAGATACGAGCCGGTGCTCGAAGTCCGGAAAGCGGAATGCGGAATGCAGAATGAGGCGGAAGCAGCGCGGCTCGGGTGGATGATCGGCAACCTGCATTTTCAGATCGAGATCACCGGCGATGTGGTGCGCGTAGTGGATGACCCGGCGGTGCGGCAGCTTTTCGAGCGCGAGCACATCGCCTTCACGGCCTGCATGCGTGTCTTCAAGCCGCTGAGCGGCGCACACCACCACTGACGTGGAAATCCGAAGTCCGAAAACCGAAATCCGAGATTTGGATTGGCTGCCGTTCCTGCTCCAGACGAGCGACGCGCTTTTCCCGACCGGCGCCTACGCGCATTCGCTGGGCTTTGAGGAAATCGTCCGCCTCGAACTCGTGCGGGACGAGGCGTCGCTCGCCGCCTTTCTCCGCGAGCAGATCTGCCCGGCGCTGGAGCACCACGAGCTTCCGTATCTGCGCTTCGCTTTCGACGCGCAGTCTCTCGATGAAAGATGCGCGCTCGATGCCGGGATCAGCGCGTGGAAGCTGGCCCGCGAAAGCCGCGAGGCCAGCGCGCAGCTTGGCGGGCGACGGCTGCGGGCGCTGCGCACCATCGCGGACACGGCGGTGCTCGCGGAATTCGACGCCGCGATCCGCGAGGGTCGGGCGAGGGGACATCACCTCGTCGTCTGCGGACTTCAGGCGCAGGTGGAGAATGTTCCGCTCCACGCCGCGCTCGCGACCTATCTCTACCAGTCGCTCGCCGCCATCTGCGCCGCTGCGCTGAAGCTCATCCGCATCGGCCAGGACGCCTGCCAGCGCGTCCTCCGAGCCGCGTGCCAGGACATCGCGTCTATCGTGCAGCGCTCCCTCGCCTTTTCCCGCGCGGACGCCGGCTGGTTCAATCCGCTTTTGGAAATCGCCGCCATGCGCCACGAGCGCGCGGAAGAGCGGCTGTTCATCTCGTAATTATGCTCCTGTTCCGCTTCTGTTTTTCCGTCATTTTCCTCGCTGCCGCGGCGGCATTGGCCGATGAGCCCCGGCTTTCCAAAGACGCCGCGCGCGGCGAGCTCGCGCGCCAGTGGGAGGTGCGTGCCGCGACCTTGAGGAAAGAGCGTGCCGAGGAGGTGGAGGCGAAGCAGATCACTGCGGCCGGGAAGACGATGCGCTGGCTGGAAAAGACATTCGGGGAGAAGCCGGAAGCGGGTTGGTCGCTTTGGATTTCGCTGCACGGCGGCGGCGGCGCACCCGCTCCGGTGAACGACTCGCAGTGGCAGAATCAGATCCGCCTGTATCAGCCAAAGAACGCGCTCTACATCGCTCCGCGCGCTCCGACGGATAACTGGAATCTCTGGCACGAGGCGCACATCGACGGGCTTTTCGACCGGCTGATCGAGGATTGCGTGGCGGTGCACGGCGTGAATCCCGACAAGGTCTATGTGCTCGGTTATTCCGCTGGCGGCGACGGGGTCTATCAGCTCGGTCCGCGGATGGCCGACCGGTGGGCCGCCGCGGCCATGATGGCGGGGCACCCGAATGATGCCTCACCGCTGCCGCTGCGGAATCTGCCGTTCGCGCTTTTCTGCGGCGGCAAGGACGCGGCCTACAAACGCAACGAGGTGACAGCGCAGTGGGCGGCCAAGCTGGATGACCTCCAGCGGGCGGATCCCGGCGGATACGAGCACCTTTCCCGCATCTACCCGGAAAGCGGGCACTGGATGAATATGAAGGACGCGGAGGCGCTGCCTTGGATGGCCGGTCATACCAGGCAGGCATGGCCGAAAAAGGTCGTGTGGGTGCAGGACGACGTGACCGCGGCGCGCCTCTACTGGCTCGCGGTGGCGCCCGGCAGCGCGGTGGCGAAAGCGGCGATCACCGCGAGCGTGGAGGGGCAGACGGTTGACCTGCAATCCGCCGACCTGAAGGCGGTCACGCTCCGGCTTTCCGACGAACTCCTCGATCTCGACCGGCCGGTGCGGGTGAAGGCAAACGGCCGGGTCATCCACGAAGCGCTGGTGCCGCGCACCGCGGCCGCGATCGCGCGATCCCTCGCGGAACGCGCCGATCCGCGCACGGCGGCGACGGCGTTATTGGAAGTCGCGTGGTGAGTCTGTTTTCCCCTCGTTCCCAAATTCCTGAGCCTGTCCCGGTTTGGTGGACATAGGTTGGGAAGGGCGGAGCAACCTGCGATGAGTATGAGCGAACCGAAACCAAAACGAACGCTGCAAGGGAGGATTGGAGTTCAGCCGTGGCCACTCGGCGGAGACCGGCGAAAGGGACGGACGAAGACAAGGGCGGCTGCGTCCGGAGGGCGAACTAAGATCAGGCGTCGAGATACCGCTTCAGCTTTTCCCTCAGCTCGGTCCGCGCGCGAAAGAGGACGCTCTTCACCGCGGGCACGGACAGATCGAGGATCTCGCCGATTTCCTCGTACGAGATGTCCTCGTAGCGCCGCAGGATCACCGCCATTCGCTGCGCCTCGGGCAGCTCGTCGATCGCGCTTTGGATCGCGCGCTGCATTTCCTCGTCGAGGAGCGCGGTGTCCGGCGCTTTCACCGTGTGGTCGGGCGTCTGCATCGGCCGGTCGTCTTCATTCACCGCGTCGAGCGACTGCGCCGGGTGGCGTTTGCGGCGACGCAGTTCGTTGAAGACGAGGTTGCGCGTGATCTTGAAAAGCCAGGTCGTGAATTTCGCCGTCGGCTCATAGCGCGCCGCGCTTTTCCACACCCGGATGAAGACCTGCTGCGCGATGTCCTCCGCGTCCGCGGGGTCGCCCAGCATCTTTGCCACCGTGCCGATGATCCGGTTCTGGTGCGCCTCGATCAGTTCGCGCAGGGCCTCGGTGTCTCCGTGCTTCACCCGCGCCATCCACACCAGGTCCTGCGCCGCCCCATCGGAATCGGGCGCGGGTGGGGGACTCGGGTTTTGGCTCATGGAAAATGGGGACGCTCGCAACCCGCTCACGGCCATCTGGGCGGCGGGTTACGATGCTCAACTAACCCATGATCTTGCAATTGGTTTCCCGCCTTTCCATCTTGCCGGTGCCCGCGCGAAAGGCCTCTTGCAATTGCCGCATCGCGTGAACTACTCCATTTGAAAGACACCGCCGTTTCCATGACCGCCAAGCTTCTTTCGCCTGCACTGCGCCCCATTTTCGAGAAGGTCGAGGCGGGCCGGCGGATCACCGACGGGGACGCCGTCGAGCTCTACGGCTCGAATGATTTGAACGGTCTGGGGGCGATCGCCAATGTCCTCCGCGAGCGGAAGAACGGGAATGTCGCGACCTACATTCACAATCAGTACATCAACTACGCGAACCACTGCATCCTCTCGTGCCAGTTCTGCGCGTTCGGGGCGAAAAAACGCGAGGCGCACGCCTTCGAGATGAGCATCGATGAGATTGTGGAAAAGGCGCGGGCCGGACTGGGGCTCGGGATCACCGAGATCCACATGGTCGGCGGGCTGCACCCCACCCTGAAAGGCGAGTGGTACCTCGAACTTGTCAGCCGCCTGCGGGCGCTGGACGCCAATTTTTTCGTCAAGGCCTTCACCGCGGTGGAGATCCGGCACCTCGCCGACCGTGTCTTCAAAAAGTCCGTTCGCGAGACGCTGGAACTGCTCCGCGACGCCGGTCTGTGCGCGATCACCGGCGGGGGCGCGGAAATTTTCGACCAATCCATCCGCGACCAAATCTGCCGCGGCAAGGAGAGCGCCGAGGAGTGGTGGGAGGTGCACCGCACATGGCATGAGATGGGCATGCGCAGCACGGCCACGATGCTCTACGGCCACATCGAGACGATCGCGCAGCGCGTGGATCACCTCCGCCGTCTCCGCACCTGGCAGGACGAAACCGGCGGCTTCACCGGCTTCATTCCGTTCGCCTTCGAAGCCGCGGGCGCACGCCCCGGCGTGCTGCAAAACATCCGCCACGTCACGGCCTTTGAGGAACTCAAGAACCTCGCCGTGGCCCGCATCTATCTCGATAACTTCGACCACATCACCGCCTACTGGGTGAGTCTCGGTCTGCCGCTCGCGCAGCAGGCGCTGAACTACGGCGTGGACGATCTCCACGGCACGATCATGGAGGAAAAAATCTTCCACATGGCCGGCGCGACGACCCCCCAGCAGCAAAGCTGCGCCGCTCTCGAAAAGGCGATCCGCGAAGCCGGGCGCGAGCCGATGCAGCGCGATACCTGGTACCGCCGCATCGCGTCCACCTGGCACAAGCCCGCGACGGAACTCGCCGTCGCGTGATCCGCTGTCCCGCGCTCGCCGCCCTCCGGGTCGGCTGCGTTCAGTATCTCAACGCCCGGCCGCTCATTCACGGCTGCGACGCCCCGGTGGTCTTCGACCACCCGTCCGGCCTCGCGCGAGACCTCGCCGCCGGCGCGCTCGACGTGGCGCTTGTCCCGGTCTTCGAGGCGCTGCGCCATCCGCGCTACCTCCTCGCCGATGGCGTCGCCATCGCCAGCGACGGGCCGGTCTTCAGCGTCTTCCTCGCGCACCGCGGCCCGCTCGCGGAGGTGCGTACCATTGCCCTCGATCCCGCGTCGCTCACCTCCATCCATCTCCTCCAGGTCCTGCTGGCCGAGTATCACGGTCAGCATCCGCAGCTGCTGGAGTTTTCCGCCTTCCCCGCAGCCGCCGACGCCGTGCTGCTGATTGGAAACCAGGCCATCGACTTCCGCGAGCGCGACTCTGGCGCGTACCGGATCCTCGACCTCGGGGAAGAGTGGAAGCGCTGCACCGGGCTGCCGTTTGTCTATGCGCCGTGGCTGCTGCGCGCGGATCTGCCGAATGCCCCGGCCGTCGCCGATGAACTCCGCGCGCTCAAACGCCACGGCACCGCGCGCATCGCCGAGATCGTCCGCACCGACCCGCACAACCCGGCGCTTACCGAGCGCTACCTCACCGAGCACATCCGCTTCGACCTTGGTCCGCGCGAAAAAGCCGGCATCGAGAAATTCCGCGAACTGCTCGTGAAGCACGGCTTCATCCCGTCGTCGCGCGAGCCGCTGCGCTACGTCTGACGGAGGCGTGATCGCCGCATTTTCCGAGGCTCGACGCCGCGCCGGCGGTGCCCGAAAGTCCGCCGTCGTGTTCAACGCGAAGTTCATCATCCAGATCAGCAAGGGCCTCATCCGCGACAACCGCGCGCGGCGGATCGTGATGTTTTACAGCGTCCTGACGGCGCTGGTGCTCCTCTTCTCCGGCTCCACCTTTCTGTGGCCTCTGCTTCGAGAGCATCCCTTCGTCTTTCTCGCCTACTGGGCTGCGTGCGGATGG
>JAYTML010000522.1:0-2040 GCA_043728655.1 Chthoniobacter sp.
TCGACGGTGATCCCCGGCAGCTCCGGGTCGCGGAAATCCCGCGTCGTCCGCCAGCCGAGTTCCGCACGCTGGAGGCGGTACACCAGCTCCACATCGTACGAAAGATCGCCCGGCTTCGTCTTGATCAGCGGCACTAGGATCGCCTCCGCGCCGTTCACCTTCCCAGCGTCCGCGCGCACGCTCTGCCCGGCCACGCGCACGCTCATCAGCTCCGCGCCTGCGGGCAGCTTCACGGGCAGGAATTGCAGCGAACGGTTTTGCAGCCGGTACGTCGCGCGATGCCACTCCGTGCCGTCGCGCCGCAGCGCCGTAGTCATCTCCGCCCACGCCACAAAGGCCGCGCGCGTCGCCGCCTTTTCCAGCCGCTCCACGCCCACCTTCACGCTCCAGCCCGGCTGCACGCGGTAGATCCCCGCGTTCTTCGACAGCTCCGGCAGAAACGGGATCTCACTCACAGGCACGGGATCGGTGCCCGTTTCCGTCAGCTTCATCTCAAACTCCGACGCATTGTCCGTGAGCACGAAACCGCTCGTCATCTGCGCGTCCCGGAAAGCAATCGCGGGCATCGCCACCTCGCCCGGATTCGGCAGCTCCAGGTCCACCGTGAATTCGACCGCCTCATAAACGTCGTTTTGAAACTGCACCTCGTACACCCGCCGGTCGCCCTCCACCCGCGAGCGCGTCTCGCGCACCTCGCCGCCACTCACCCTCGCCTCCGGCACCACCGCAGGCAGCGTGAAAGTCGCGCGATCGATGCTCCCCTGCCGCAGCGTGAGCTGCGCATGCACGCTCACGCCCACCCATCCCTCATGCGCCAGCGCGTGCAGCACCCACAGCGCATTCGTCTTCGCGGGCAAAGCCGCGAGCACCACCTGCGCAGCGAATTTCTGATCCGCAAAAGTGAACCCGCGCTTCCGCTCCAGCGGCGGCAGGATTTGGAAATCCGTCGCCGCCCTTTCCGGCGCGACCTCCTTCCCCTCGTCGGAAAGTTTCATCTTCACCTCCACGCCCTTGTGCGCCGCGATCACCGCCTCGCCGTTCACCTTTTTAAAACCGTCGAGCGTCAGCGGCCGCACGTCGATCTCCGTCGGCGCAGCCGCATACTGCCGCACGAGATACACGACGAGCGGCGTCATCTCCGGTGTCGTGCCGGAAAAGCGCAGGTGCAGCGTGTCGCCCTCGCGCCACCAGTCCTGGAGCCGCTCGCTCTGCACCGCCTGCACGTCGAACTGCGCCGGCAGCGCCACCGTCATCGCGAGCACATCGTCGCCCTTCGCGAAAAGCTGGAGCGAGGCGATCAGCTCGATCTTCCGCCGGTTCACCTGGTACGCGTAATCCACCCGCGCCTCCCGCCGCGGCTCCGACAGCGCCGCGCGATAGCCGAGCAAACCGGTGCCATTGTAGCCGCCGATCAAACGACCCGGCGTTTCCGGCGGCAACTGCATCGGCGTCTGCCGCAGCGTCGCCGCGGGCTGCGCGGTGACCTCCACGCCCTTGCCCGCGAAAAGCGCCACGCCGCTTTCCAGCCGCTTCGCCGCTGCCGAGAAAACCGGCGCGTGCATCTCCGCCGGCAGCTTCGGCATCGGCCGCTCGCAGTGGATCGAAAACGAATATTCCTCCCGCGCCGCCTCGTTCAGCACGATCTCCAGCGACTGCCGGTCCGCGCCCGCCGTGAGCTTCCACGACTTCACATTCACCGCCTCGATTGCAGTCAGCGTCAGCCCGTTTTCAAAATAGACCGTGAACCGGTCCTGCCGCGCCTTTGGAAACGTGAAGGTGTAAGCCGCGCCCGAAGTCTCCAGCGTCGGCATGACCGTCACCCACGGTCCGAAATTCGCGACCGCCGGCTCGGCCACGCGCGTCGCCTCGTCGCCGCCCTCAAGCTTCACCTCCACGCCGTCCGTCGTGCCGACCGCCGCCGTGATGACCTTCGCGCCGTCCACCGTCCGCTCGATCACGCCGCCGCCCGGCGCGATCACCGCCCGCGTCCGCGCGTCCGGCAGCGTCAGCGCCACGAGCGTCGCGCCCGTCCGCGGCACG
>JAYTML010000523.1:0-1528 GCA_043728655.1 Chthoniobacter sp.
GCGACGAATGGTTCCGGCCCGTCGCCATCACCACCGGCCCCGACGGCTGCCTCTACATCGTCGATTGGTACAACAAGATCATCTCCCACAACGAGGTCCCGCGGAACCACCCCGAGCGTGACAAAACCCGCGGCCGCATCTGGCGCGTGAAAGCGACCGCGCAGAGGCCCTTCGAGGTGCCGGATTTCACGAAGGCGACCGGCGATCAACTGCTGGCCAAGCTCGGCGGCCCCTCGCTCGCACAGAGCCATCTGGCGTGGCAGGCGATTGGGGACCGCGAAGATCAAGGGTTTGAAACTGAAATGGCACCGAAGATCATCGCCACCATCAACGATGCGACTCAACCAGCCGCACGTCGGGTGCAGGCGCTGTGGATGGCTCATGGAAATATTGGATACCGACCCAGCTACAAGGAGCTTGTGAAGTTGAGCCACGATCCGAACTCCAACATTCGGCGGGAAACGATTCCCGTTTTCTCGTACGACTGGTCGGTCGCTGAACTCGCCCACGAATTTGGACACTTGGTGGACGATCCCGAGCCAACGGTGCGCGCGGAATTACTAAAATGGCTGGGCCGCCGTTTCATGGGAGAGGGGGACTTGTTCGACCACGAGAGCGATCAGCCGCTGCCAGATAAATTTCCGAAAAGTGAATACAACGGCCTGAGAAAGCTGCTCGCCTTTGCGCGTCCACCGCTTGCAGCGCCTATTGCTCCCTCCACGCAAAGCGGGAAACCGATCAAAGTACGGGAGGCTTACGACCGCGAGTTCGAGCGCTATCTCACTCGTCGGGCACTTGAAAAATTTCCCAGGACGGTCGCGTGGTATCTCGACAGGAACGTTTCGCAAGACCTCCCCATCGAATCCCGCCTCCTCGCCACGCTCGCGCTGGAGCCGAAGGCGAGCGCGGCGCGGGTCGCGCTGCTTTTGCCGAAGCTCACGCGCGCGCCGGGGCAGGAGGAAGTGCTGCGGCTCGCGCAATTCCCCGGCGAGCCCGGCGTGGGCGAGGCACTTCGTGCCGTTCTTTCCAACCCGCAGACCCGCGTCGCCGCGCTCGATGCGCTCCTCGCCACCCGCACCCGCCTCGACGCCGCCAAGCTCACCCCTTTCCTCGCCGACGCCGCCACCACGCTGCTCGCCAGCCCAGACCCCGCGAGCCTCGACCTCGGCGTGAAACTCGCCGCCGGCTTCAAGCTCACGAACGCCGAGCCCGCGCTGCTCGCCCTGTTGCAAGGGGAGCGCGAGCTTCCAGCTCGTCCGGCGGGGCTTCCCAGCCCCGCCGACGGCGCGGGGAGCAGGAGCCGCGACCCCGCTGCGAATGACGCGCCCACGGCTGTCCGGCAGGATGCCGGACAGAACGGGCAGGATGCCCGCGCTCCCCTGCGTCTTGCCGCACTCCGCGCGCTCACTGAAATCGGGAGTTCGCAGGCCGAACTTTTCGCCAGGCTCGCCACCACCGCGCCCGACGCCGCCGTGCGCGAGGAAGCGCTCACCGCCCTCGCCGCCTCGCGCGCCGCCGACGCCCCGGC